>DATFOP010000073.1:0-11383 GCA_035265505.1 Propionibacteriaceae bacterium
GTCAGGCACGCGCAGCATTGGGAATGTCCTTGGGCTACTGAAGAACGAGTTCCCGGACATCTCCATCTCCAAGATCAGATTCCTGGAAACCGAGGGATTGATCAGTCCGCAGCGCGCGCCGTCGGGGTATCGGCGTTACACAGATGCCGACGTCGAGCGCTTGCGATACGTGCTTTCTGTGCAACGAAGTCACTATCTGCCGCTCAAGGTGATTCGCGAACACCTTGAGGCGATGGATCGCGGCCAGCCTCCGCCGGCCCTGGAATCGCCATTTCCCATGGCGGAGCCACCCGCAGTGGCATCCTCCGGCCAGCCGTCTCAGCCCACGGCCAGGCCCCCGGTACGGCTCAGCCGGGCGGAGCTGCTGGAGGCCAGTGGTCTGACCGAGCTGGCGCTGGCAGAGCTCGAACGCAATCAGATAGTGCAGACCCGCCGCGGTTCCAAGCATTACGGCCGCGATGCCCTGACTCTGGCGATCGCCGCCCGCCGGCTAGGGGAGTACGGAATCGATGGGCGACATCTACGCGCGTTCAAGATTTCCGCGGACCGGGAAGTTGGGCTCGTCGAGCAAGCGATTGCACCGCACGTGCGCCGGGCAGGTGGCAACAAGGACGTGTCCGGGGAGGTCACCCAGCTAGTGATCAGCTTTCACGCCGCGCTCCTTCGTACCGCCATGGAGCGCTGACCGGAGCTGATCTTGGTCCCGCGCCTTTGGCCGGCGATCGCGGAGCAGAAAGATGCGGACACCATTCCCGACGACAAGTGGGGCGTTGGGGGGCGGGCGCAGATTGTTCCCGAGGGCACTCGAAGTAGGGTTGGTGCATGCGTGAGCTGGATGTGGTCGGCGTACGGGTCGAGATGCCGTCGAACGCGCCGATGGTTCTCCTGCGCGAGGTTGGCGGCAACCGCTACCTGCCTATCTGGATCGGTGCCAGCGAAGCCTCTGCCATCGCCAACGCTCAAGAGGGTGTAGTGCCACCGCGACCGTTGACCCACGACCTGATGGTCGACACCTTGAACACGCTTGGCCACCGACTGACCGAGGTGCACATCACCGAACTCGAGGGTGGCACCTTCTATGCCGTGCTCTTGGTCGACGGGATCGAGGTGAGTGCCCGGCCGTCCGACGCGATCGCGCTCGCCCTTCGGGTCGGGTCGGACATCTACTGTGCCGAGGACGTTCTCGACGAGGCCGGCATCGAGATTCCCGAGGCCGAAGAAGACGAAGTTGAGAAGTTTCGGGAGTTTCTTGACCAGGTCAACCCGGACGACTTCTTCACTGGAGACGAGCCGAAGCGAGACTAAGGGAAATTGCCTGACCAAAGCCTAGTTAGAAGCTGTAGTTGAGAGTTATCTGACTGGTCCATGGGGAAGCCGGCGCCGCCTCATCTCAGGCTTTAGACTTCAGCGCCGACACTTCAGCCCTGCGGCGTGTCGTTGACCGTTGACGCGTGCGAGTCGTAGCGTTTCTCGGGTAATGCCGACTGTGGAATTACGGCCGGGAAACTCGGCGATTCCTTCCCTCGCAAGCTCGGTGTGGTGACTGGAGGCGTAGATGAGCAGCACAGAGGTCCCGGTGGGACCCGCCGATTCTTTGGCGGAACCCCGTCGGGGTGGTCAGGAGTTGCTGTTCGAGGGTGACTTCTCCCCACTGCCGAGCGACCTCGGCTTCCGCGGGCCGGTCGCCTGCAACGCGGCAGGTATCACCTACCGCCAACTGGATTACTGGGCCCGTACGGGTCTGGTGGTTCCCGAGATCCGAGGGGCTGCCGGATCTGGTACCCAGCGGCTATACAGCTTTCGCGACATCTTGATCTTGAAGGTAATCAAGCGGCTGATCGACGCGGGAATTTCCCTGCAGCAGATCCGCGCCGCAATCGATCATCTCCGAGCCCGGGGCGTGGAAGACCTGACCCAGGTCACACTGATGAGCGACGGGGTGTCGGTATTCGAATGCACGTCCGACGATGAGGTCATCGACCTGTTGCGCGGAGGTCAGGGGGTCTTCGGCATTGCGTTGGGCGTTGTCTGGCGCAGCATCGAAGGCACGTTGGCTGAGTTGCCGGCCGAGCGGGCCGAAGCCGAGCCGCTCCCGCACGCTCACGATGAGCTGTCGCAGCGTCGGAGGGCACGCGCCGCCGGATAGATCGGTTGGCTAGGGCGCGACGGATCGACACTCGGTACGCGTGGACGGGTCCCATGCCGCCGCGCCAGGGCTGTAATCTAGGCCTGCTGCAAATACCTCGCGGGAGAGCCCACGAGCCGTGTGCTCGTGGCGCCGAAGGGGCAACATCCCCGGAACCTCTCAGGCACCCAGACCGCGCGGGATGGCAACTCTGGAACCGCCGGTGACAGAGGGGGAGCGACCTGCCTACGCGGGCGCCTTCTCCGAGTCAGGAGCTGTCATGACTGACACCTCGGCCACCGCCATCGGTCCGTTCGTTTCCCGGCATGTTGGTCCCCAGACCGACGAGCGGGACAAGATGTTAGCCGCGCTGGGACTCGCCGATCTTGACGAACTTGTCGAGGAATCCATACCGCAAAAGATCCGGATGGCTGGCGCGCTCCAGCTGCCAGCACCGTTGACCGAGGCTGAAACGCTCATGCACCTCCGGCAGCTGGCGAATCGCAACCGGCCGCGTCGAGCCATGATCGGACTCGGTTATTACGGCACGATCACCCCGTCGGTGATCCGCCGAAACATCTTGGAGGATCCGTCCTGGTACACCGCGTACACCCCCTACCAGCCGGAGATCAGCCAAGGCCGGCTGGAGGCGTTGCTCAACTTCCAAACCATGGTGGCCGACTTGACCGGGTTGCCCACCGCCGGAGCCAGTCTCCTCGACGAGGCAACCGCAGTCGCGGAGGCGATCACGCTAGCCCGTCGCAGCATCAAGACAGGTTCGGTGGTGGTGCTCGACCCCGACGTGCTGCCGCAGACGGAAGGTGTCGTTCGCACCAGAGCGGACGCGCTCGGGATCGACATTCTCGTGGCCGACTCAGACATGCTGGCGGCGATCGAGGTCAGCCAGCCGTTTGCGGTCGTCGTGCAAACGCCTGGTGCGAGCGGTCATGTCGCCTCCACCGGTGAGCTGAGTGCGATCGCCGAAGCTGCCCATGCGCGGGGAGCGATGGTGATCGCCGCCTGTGATCTGCTGGCCCTCACGCTCACCACACCGCCGGCCGAATGGGGAGCCGATATCGCTGTCGGCTCGAGTCAGCGGTTTGGGGTGCCCCTCTTCTACGGAGGGCCCCATGCCGGCTTCATATCGGTCCGCGCCGGATTGGAGCGTACCCTGCCCGGTCGGCTGGTCGGAGTGTCAAAAGACGTCGATGGCACACCGGCATTCCGGCTCGCGCTGCAGACCCGTGAGCAGCACATTCGCCGGGAGAAGGCGACGTCGAACATCTGCACCGCTCAGGTATTGCTGGCCGTGACAGCCAGTATGTATGCGGTCTACCACGGCCCCCGCGGCCTGCAGCAGATTGCCCGCTCCCTGCACGAGCGCGCCACCCAACTTGCCGGTGATCTGCGCGCGGCGGGCACCGAGATCGAGCACACAGCGTTCTTCGACACGGTGGTGGCACAGGTGCCCGGCCGCGCGGACATGATCGTGGCCGCGGCGCGTGCAGCCGGTGTCCACCTCCGCAAGTTGGACCAGAACCGCGTTGGCATCTCGATCGGCGAGGACGCCACGGAGGCGGACCTGACCGCCGTTCGTACGGCGTTCGGCGCTCCGGGCGGTGCCAATCCGTACGGCGATTTGGCCGGCAGCGACCGCCGTACGTCGTATCTGACCCATCCGGTGTTCAATACTCACCACAGCGAAACGGCATTGTTGCGCTACTTGCGCGCGCTGTCCGACCGGGATTTCGCCCTTGACCGCGGCATGATTCCGCTCGGCTCATGCACTATGAAGCTCAATGCCACCACCGAGATGGAGCCGATCTCCTACGACGGTTTTGCGAACTTGCACCCCTTCGCGTCGGTCGAGGATGCGCAGGGCTATGCCATCTTGATCTCGACTCTGGAGTCGTGGCTGGCCGAGATCACCGGCTACGCTCGCGTGTCGGTTCAACCGAACGCCGGCAGCCAGGGTGAGCTGGCGGGCCTGCTGGCCATCCGTCGCTATCACGACGCTCGCGGCGACCATGATCGCCGCATCTGCTTGATCCCTTCCTCGGCGCACGGCACCAATGCCGCGTCCGCGGTGATGGCCGGCATGAAAGTCCTGGTGGTGGCCGCCACAGCAGACGGCTCGGTCGATCTCGATGATCTTCGAAGCAAGATCGAGCAGCATCCCGGCCAGATTGCCGCGATCATGGTGACCTACCCATCGACGCATGGTGTCTTCGAGGAAAGCATCACCACGCTGTGCGAGATGGTGCACGATGTCGGCGGCCAGGTCTACGTCGACGGGGCCAACCTGAACGCGTTGCTGGGCCTGGCGCAGCCGGGCAAGTTCGGTGCGGATGTGAGTCACCTCAATCTGCACAAGACGTTCTGCATTCCGCACGGCGGTGGGGGACCGGGCGTGGGGCCGGTCGGGGTCAGCGAGCATCTGAAGCCGTACCTGCCGAATCACCCGATGCTCAGCATGGCTGGACCGGCCACTGGCGTCGGCCCGATTTCGGCTGCACCGTACGGATCGGCGGGAATCCTTCCGATCAGCTATGCCTATATCGCGATGATGGGCTCGGCCGGCCTGACCTCGGCGACCGAGCACGCGCTGCTCGCCGCAAACTACGTCGCCGATAGGCTGGGCGCTCACTTCCCGGTGCTCTATGCCGGGCGCCATGGCAGGGTCGCCCACGAGTGCATTCTCGATCTCCGCCCAGTGACCAAGGCCACGGGGATCACCGTGGAGGATGTGGCCAAGCGGTTGATCGACTACGGGTTTCACGCCCCCACGATGAGCTTTCCGGTGCCCGGCACTCTGATGGTCGAGCCGACGGAGTCGGAGAATCTGGCCGAGCTCGACCGATTCTGCGATGCCATGATCAAGATCCGGGAGGAGATCGGGCGAGTGGCGGCAGGGGAGTGGCCACGAGACGACAACCCGCTGGTCAACGCCCCGCACACCCAAGCCCAGGTGACCGCAGACGAGTGGGCGCACCCTTATCCGCGACGGGTAGCGGCGTTCCCTGCCGGTTTGCATACCGGCCCGTTGTACGCCGACGGGGCGGACAAGTACTGGCCGCCAGTCGGCCGGATCGACGGCGGCTACGGCGACCGCAACCTGGTCTGCACCTGCCCACCGCCCGGTGCGTTCCAGTCAGCCTGAACCGCCAGGCTCAGTCCGGCATCGGCACCCGGACGTCGATCCCGCCTTCCTGGGTAAGGCGGTCCCGCACCTTGAGCAGGCTCGGCGCGGGGACGAAGCCTCCGGCAAGCAGGGCCTCACCTTGGCGAAATCGAGAAGATTGCGCCAGCATCGCTCGCGGGACGAAGCCGAACAGGTCGGCGAGGTCATCCAGGTCATTGGGAGAGTTCATTCGCATCAAGGTGAGGTTGTCACATTGAGACACGATCCCACGATGGACCTTTCCGGGCCGCTGAGTGGAGATCAACAACCACAGACCGTACTTCCGGCCCTCCGCCGCAATCGAGATGATCAAGTCCCGAACTGCGCGGCCCGCCACCGATTCCAGGTCCGGTGAGCACAGGTTGTGAGCCTCGTCGATGACCAGCAGGACCGGCCGGCGCTCCTCGCGGCGCATCCACAGGTCGCTGAGCACCCCGAGAGCGACGGCAAGCTGCTCCTCGCGATCGTGGAAGCCACCGAGGTCGAGCACGGTGGCGGCGGGCCTGTCGGCGATGATCTGTGTGGCGGCCGTGCGGTCACCAGCCCAGATCTGCCAGTCAAGAACGCCCAGGTTCTCCAGCCGTTCCGCTAGAGCGTCGTAGCCCGGCTCATGCTGCGATCGAAGGAATGGAGCAAACTGCCGTGGATCTTCGAATGGAGCCGCGGCATTTCCGATGCGCAGCAGCGCGTTGTATTCCGCCCGATCGATAAGCGGGTCCAGCCGGATGAGCGCAGCCTTGACTTGCGGAGACATGTCCCGGAAGCGAATCCGAAGCGAGTCCTTGCCCTCGCCAGGACGGAGCACTCGGATGTCACGGGAGCTCAGGTTGGCGGCCTCGTTCGGATCGGCGTTGTCGCGGGCAGTGTTCAACCGAACGAAGTCGCTGTTGGGGTCGAAAATGACGATCGGGAGGCGCGTTTGCAACAGGATCCGTTCCAGCGCGACACCGAGGGCGAAGGTCTTGCCCGAACCGCTCTGACCGCACCAGAAAGTGTGCCGGTTGAGCCTGGATGGGACGAGACCCGCCACGACATCGGCAGCGGTGAGCAACGAACCCATGCCAAGAGAAGCCGAGCCGAAGAACTCGCGGATAGCTGTTGACTCGCTCTTGCGCACGTCTGAGGTCCGGAACGGCTGAGATGCGCTGCCACGCAGGTCGAAGAGCGTGCCGCTGCCGAGAACGGCCGTTTCGGTCACCGGATCGACTGCCTCGAGCATGCCGAGACGCTGTGAGCCGGAGCCGTCGGTAACGCTCAGATAATCGCCTATCCGCCATCCGGCCGAGGCATCAGCACGGAGTCGAAACGATCTGCCATCGATCGACCAGACCGCTTGGGCACCCTCGGCGTCAGACGCCGCGCCATCCGGCACATTGCTCACTGTGACCACGGAATGAGGATGTCGCAATCCAGCGCACCGCGGCTAGTCCTGCGGGTCGATTGCGCTTCCGGAACATCGACGCTCGCGCGCTACCGGTTACTGCGTGAACTCGGCGGCGCGGTCATTGATGCGATGAGCCAAGGTGAAGTCGCGCTCGGTAAGACCGCCAGCCGAGTGGGTAGAGAGGATCAGGGTTACCTTGTTCCAGCGGATGTCAATGTCAGGGTGGTGATCGAGCTGCTCAGCTTCGTCGCCAATGAGGTTGACGAAGTTCAGTGCGGCCTTGAAGTCGCTGAACTTGAGCGTCCTGGTCAGTGCGGCACGGCCCGGCTCAGCCAAGCTCCACGCGGATAGATCGTTGAGCCTCTTGTCGACGTCGGCATCACTCAGCAGCTCACTCATGGCTCCAGCCAAGGGTTCCGGCGCTCAAGTGTCAAGATCGCTACATCGGTTAACGTCACGGAGCACGGGGACTGGCCAGCTGCACCGGGAAGGGGTGCCATGGCGGCATGGGTTGATCGGCTGAAGCAGCGTCCCTGGGCGGCGCATCTAGTTCGTACCTTCGAGCGATTCAACTCTCGAATGGGCGCCCAATTCGGGGCGGCTATCACCTACTTCTCGATACTCGGCGTCATACCGGTGTTGATGCTCGGGTTCTCCATTGCGGGATTTGTGCTAACCATCTCTCGGCCGGACCTTCTCGATCCGCTCGCAACCGCGATCGCCGACGCGCTAGGCAGCGCTGATCCGGCGACCAGGGACCGCATTCTGTCGGTCATCGAGAGTGCGCTGAGGACGTTCACCGCGATCGGCATCGTCGGCGTGGTTTCCGCGCTCTACTCCGGAGCCGGCTGGATGGCGAATCTCAGAAACGCCGTAAGGGCGCAATGGCGGCAGAACTTCGATCTGCGGGACACCTCAGGAAATGTCGTGACCCGGACGCTGCTCAATCTCGTGGAGTTACTCGGTGTGGTGGTGGCGGTTGTCCTCACCTTTGTTCTGACCTCGCTGTCCGCGGCGCTTACTGACGATGTGCTCGACTGGCTCGGCGTCGGCCACATCGGTTGGCTTTCCCCCGTCCTTCGCCTGATTCCTGTCATCGTCTCGATCGGAGCGGGCTGGCTGCTATTCCTCTACCTTTATGCGGTTCTGCCGGAGACCCGTGTGCCGTGGAAGATCGTCCGACAAGGCGCGCTGATCGGTGCAGTTGGATTGGCGATCCTGCAGTACCTGACCAGCTTCCTGGTGGCGCGGTTCTCGAACAGCCCAGCGGCACTCATCTTCGGCCCCGTGATCGCCTTGATGCTGTTCTTCAACTTTTTCGCTCGGCTGATCTTGTTGGTCGCCGCCTGGATTGCGACGGCTAACCCGGAGGCGGCCGGCGAGGAGGTGGTTGAGGACGACGCGGCTGGGGAGGAGACGCCGGCGGCGGACGAGGCGGACGTCGACGAGTTGCCACCAACCGGTCCACGGACGGATTCGGCGACCCCTGGCCTGGTTCCGGAGGCAGTGGCAGCCCGATCCGTACGGGTGGCCATTGGGACGGGTTACGTCACGGGTGCGGCAACCGGCGCCGGCCTGGGGGCAGCCCTGGCCATTCTGCTGTCCGCCGTATTTCGTCACCGGGGGAGATCGAACGAGGGCTGAAATCGATGGTCCGACGCTTCGGCAGCGGGTTTCAATGCTCCGCCGCTTCGGCGGCGGGTTGACCGATATTCTTCAGCAAAGAGCCGAACCACTCCTGGCCGATGTCGAACGGCTTGCCACCTTTGATCCGGTCGAACTCGATCGCTCGTAGTTCGTCGCCCCGCTCCTCGTCGTGGCCAATGACACCGGGCTCACCCCGTAGGGCTGAATCCACTGCCAGGTCGGCCATCGACTTGATCAACTCAAGATCACGCTGGTTCGCGGGGGCGGAACGGGAGTAGTAACCCGACTTCTGCACCATAACTTTCTCCGCCGACAGCCGGTCAGCGAACTTGCTGGCGAACCAGGCTCCTGGGTTGACCTTGTCGATCTTCACGTGGCCGAACGCATCCCTGGCCACTTCTTCGCCGGACTTCTCAAGCTCAGCCACGATGGTGTCGAGACCGGCGCCTTCGGAGATGAACAGATTGACTGATCCGAC
Organism: Propionibacteriaceae bacterium; assembly: GCA_035265505.1. Taxonomy (GTDB): domain Bacteria; phylum Actinomycetota; class Actinomycetes; order Propionibacteriales; family Propionibacteriaceae; genus Microlunatus. The sequence continues at coordinate 8,816 of DATFOP010000073.1, forward strand.
GGCGTCCATCACCTGCCTCAGCCGATCAGCTTCAGCGTCGATGTCGAACACGGCTTCCGGAACATAGATGCCGTGGATGTCCCAGGCCTCGCGACTCAAGCCGATGTCTGGCAGCCACTCACAACCGTCCAGCCACTCGCTGTAGTTCTGGGCCGTAGCGGCCGTCAGCCAGCCGCAGTGCCGACCCATAACCTCGTGCACGATCAACATCCTGGACCCGGAGTTGTGCTCGCCGATGATGTTCTGTGCGAAACGCGAGCCCTGTTCGGCAGCGGTCCACGCACCTAGCGACTGGCGAATCGGGATGATGTCGTTGTCGATGGTCTTGGGGAGCCCCACCACGGTAAGGGAGTGGCCGTGGCGAGCGAGAAAGGCCGCCAGATCGGCGGCGGTGGTGTTGGTGTCGTCCCCACCGATCGTGTGCAGCACATCGATTCCGTCGGTGGTCAGCCGATCGGCTGCGGCCCGCAAAGGGTCTATGCCGTCCTGAATGAGCCCCCGCTCGCTCAGGTCGGCGGCATTGGTCAGCTTGACTCGGGAGTTGCCGATGGGGGAGCCGCCGTAGCGGTGCAGCACCGCCGCCTGCTCCCGTACTGCGGGGGTGACGGTCAACGAATCACCTTGCAGCAAGCCTTGGTAGCCGTACTTGTACGCGATGATCTCGACGTCTGGCGCCAACTCGGTATAACGCTCGATCAGCCCTCCGACGGCGGAGGAAAGGCACGGAGCGAATCCGCCCGCAGTGAGTAACGCAACCTTGCGAACCATGCTTCGTAACCTATCGGAAGCCCACTGCTGTCCGATTTCGGCGTAATCGACGCGGGTCTGGGTAGTTCCTCGGTATGGGCATTTTCGATCGCGTACGAGAGTCAACTGGTGATGATCGGCATGATCGTTCCAACGGTGACGCAGAACCGGCGGCGGACTCCGGCGACCGGCAGGTCGAGCCGGGTGAGCGCTCCGAAGGTGGATCCAGTTTGGACAATGCACAGACGGCGACGGGTGGCGCCGATGCGGTTCCGGATACGCCCGACAGTGTCGAAGAGAACTACACCTGACCGTCAGCCGGACTGGACCGCCGAATCGCTGACGGCCAGGTTAGGTCTTGTTTGAGCGAGTTGAGCACTGGCTCATGCCTTTCTCAGAGCGGACTCCTTATGGGCCGCTTGCTTGCCTGACTTCGCTGACTCAACGATCCAGTAAGGGTCATCATCTGTCGGCTTGAACTTCTGCCCGTCGAGCGTGAAGTCCTTGGTCTTCTTCTCAACCGTCGTACCCGTCGTCTCGCCCTGCGACGTGTTCCAGTTGACCTTGTCCCCTTTGCTCAATGCCATCACGGAAGCGTATGACTTTAGCGGTGGAATAGGTGAAGCCGACGTTCTGCGTGCCGCATTCTGCCGACGAACGGGGCTCCATGACTCATGGACGTCGTGATCTCAGTCGCTCGTCAGCCTTGCACGTCACCAGCGAGGCCGTTGAGAGCTGCCACGGCCTTGAGGATGTGTGCCGATCGAGTTTGACTGGTGCGGGCCGTGACGATGTCGAGGATCACGGCGTACTGGTCGGTCTTGCTGAGCGACTCGAAGACCTTGCCCGCCCGAGGGTCTTCGGCTAGGGCGACAGCGAGATCGGGCGGAACGGTGGCTTCCTTCTGAGACTCATAAGCCGCGTCCCACCGTCCATCAGTCTTGGCGGCCTCGACCTCGGCGAGGCCGGACGGACGCATCCGCCCGGCCGCCATGAGTGCCTCGACCCGGCGGACGTTCACTTGTGACCATCGGCTTCGCGGTCGACGAGGAACGTAGTGCTGCAAGAAGTACACATCGTCATATGCCTTCCGCTGGCCAGAGATCCAGCCATAGCACAAGCCAAGGTCGACGGCCTCGTCGTCAGTCAGGGACGGAACGCCCGACCCCTTCTTTGCGATCTTCAGCCAAACTCCGGGCCGCCAGTCGACATTGCTTATCAGCCACGCTTCGAACTCGGCGGCGTCCCGGAATGCGACCACCTCGGCCGCGCCTGCATCCCGCTTCGTCGACACATCTCGACCCTAACCTGGCGTCCCGACAGTCGCGGACGTGCGAGTGGGAGTCAGCATCGACGGATCACGGCCAGCCGCTGTCGGAGGCGCCGGATACCGTCGAGTTGCGACGTGGTGACGAAGAAGGGATTCCTATGTTCCGGGGTATCAGCACGGTTAACCTGTGGGCCGACGACCTGCCGGCGGCAGTCCGCTGGTACACCGAGCTACTCGGGGCCGAACCCTACTTCAGCAGCGAGGCGGCCGGGCGGGGACCCGGCTACGTCGAATTCCGAATCGGTGACTACGAGACCGAGCTCGGCATCATCGACCGGCGCTTCGCGCCGCCTGGGGCTGGGGCTGCACCTGGCGGAGCCGTCGTCTACTGGCACGTCGATGACGTGTCCATCACCCTCGAGCGAGCTATGTCCTCCGGCGCCACGCAGCTCGAGGCGCTCACTGAGCGCGGCCCAGGCTTCGTCACAGCCTCAGTGATCGACCCCTTCGGCAACGTCTTGGGCTTCATGCACAACCGTCACTACCTCGAA
>DATFOP010000074.1:0-2892 GCA_035265505.1 Propionibacteriaceae bacterium
AGTGCCCAAATCACGAGGACGTCAATCGCGATGATGAGGAGCGCCCACCACGGTGAGTAAGGCAGCCAGAAAAAGTTGAGGACCGCAGACGCGGCAGCCACAACCATTCCTGCGACGCGTGCCCAGTTCTCTCCCCTGAGCACGAAGACGCCCACGGCGACCAACCCCAGGCCAATGAACAGGTGGATCCACCCCCAGACGGTGACATCGAGGGCAAAGACGTAATTGGGCAGGACCACGAGGTACTCGTCATTCACGATCGCCGCGAACCCCTCGATCGCCTGGAAGACTCCAACGACCATCATGACCACGCCGGCAAAGACGGCTACACCCAGGGCCCATGGACTCACCTCGGGCTGAGTGTTCGGAACTGTGGTTTGCATGTTTGCCATAGTGTCGTGCCTCCGCTGCTCTGTGTGCCTACTCCTACACCGTAGAAGGTAGGTGCGCCTGGACCTGGGCTGATCACCCCCCACGGGTGAATAACGTGATCGCTGGTCGGCGGACACTGAAGGAACTGCCGATCAGCAGCCAGCGCGAAGACCGCGAGGCCGAGGTTAGACAAGTTGAGGTGAGGCTCGTGGCTGAAGGCGAAGTCGTCCCCGCCTCTGACAAATCGCCCATCAACATGCGCCTTGCCGTCTTGCTGGCCATGGCGATGTTCGTGCTGGTCGTCGACACGTCGATCATGAACGTGTCGATCTCCTCGGTGGTGCGCGACCTGGACACGACGGTGAGCGGCGTGCAATCGGCAATCGCACTCGAGGCGCTCGTGTCCGCAGCGTTCATTCTGATCGGCAGCAAGGTCGGCGATCTCATTGGGCGCAAGCGGGCGTACGTGCTGGGTCTCCTGGGCTATGCCATCGGTGCCACGGCCATGACGCTCGCTCAGAATCTCATCGCGATCATCGTCTTCTGGGCCATCATCGGCGGAATCGGGGCAGCGCTCCTCCTTCCGTCCATGCAGTCGCTGATTCATGGCAATTTCGAGGGGGCAGCCCAGAAGCGGGTTTACGCCCTCGTCGGCGCTGCGGCCGCGATCGCCGCGGCGGTGGGTCCGCTCTTGGGCGGGTTCATCACCACCTATCTCTCCTGGCGGATTGCCTTTCTGCTCGAAGTAGTGATCATCGCCGTTGTCCTCAGCGGCATCCGCCTGGTGCAGGACGTGCCGTACACGGGCAGCCGCGAGGTCGACGTCGTCGGTGCGCTGCTTTCGATACTCGGCATGGGCGGAATCGTGTTGGGCATCTTGGTGTGGCAGGAGGGCGGGGAATTCGTTCTGGCGATACTCGCCGTAGGTGCTATTGCCCTGGCCGGCCTCGCCTCCTGGCTGATTCGGCGGAAGGGGCGGGGTGAGACCGCGCTCATCGACCCAGGCTTGTTCGCCTCCAAGCACTTCCGGCTCGGAATTTCGCAGCAGATGCTGCAGCAGATCGCCCTTGGTGGGGCGATGATCGCCCTGCCCATCTATCTGCAGATGGTGCTCGATTACAACGCGATGCAGGCGGGCCTGTCGCTTGCTCCCCTGTCGCTCAGCATGTTCGCCGTGGCGATGCTCGCCGGACGCAAGGCGGGCTCACGACGGCCGAGCACCATCGTCCGCGTTGGCTTCCTCCTTCTCGCCGTCGGAATGGGGATTCTTGTTCCTGTCGTACCGAGGGCGGACTCCGGCTGGTATCTCGCGGGTCCGTTGGTGCTCGCCGGATCAGGCCTTGGCCTGCTGGTCTCCCAGCTCAACAACTACACGCTGGCACCGATCTCCGAGGAACGGGTGAGCGAGGCGGCAGGCGTGAACTCGGCCGCGGGCTCGTTCGGGTTGTCCTTCGGCCTGGCCTTCACTGGTGCCATCATGCTCGCCACCCTCGCCGCGAGCTTTACTGCGATGGCCATGGACAGCACGGTTCTGCCGCCCGCTGACCAGGAGCGGGTCGCTGTGGCTCTCGAACGGGATGCGCAGGTGATGAGCAACACTCAGCTCGCCGAGCTGCTCGAGGGTGAACCGCCCCCGATCCAGGACGAGGTGGTCCGGATCAATACCGAAGCGCGGCCGCTGGCCCTCCAGGTTGCCCTCGGCATCCCGATCCTTGCGGCCTTGTTGGGACTGGCGAATTCGTTCCGGATGAGTCGTCTGCCCGATGTGGCGCCGTCGTCCGCCGCGGAGGGCCTATCGCTGGGCTGAACCGTGGGCGGCATTGCGTAAATCGCCAGAGCCTCGGTCAGCCGTACTCCGGCAGCTGAGAGCCGCGGTGAATCTCGGCGACATAGGCGTGACCCGGCGACTCCGGGTCGTCGACTATGGGCTGGTCCGCCATGAACAAACGGATCACGTTGGCCAGTTCACCGGGATGAGTGAAGTTGATGGCGTGCGCCGCGCCGTCGATGATCACCACGGAAACGGGGTTATCCGTCTGTGAAGCGACGTCCCTCACGCGCTGCGGCGGCGGCATCAACGGATCGCGCACACCGAGCACCGCGAGGGTCGGGTTGCGGAGCGCGAGCAGACGCTCGAGCACTGGGTACTGGGTCAGCGCCCGGAAGAGCTGGCAGGTGCTCCCGATCCCGAATCGGATGTAGTCCGGCACTACCACCCTCAGCAGGCGCGCCGGCTCCCGGATGCCGTCCCGAGCCAGCTGTCCAACCGCCCGGGGCAACGGCTGATTCTGTAGGCCTCCCGCAGGGCTGACCAGGATCGCCCGATCGAGGCGCTCTGGATACAGGTGAGCGAACTCGCAGATGACGGGGGCAGCCCATCGAATTCCCGACCAGCGTTGCGGAGCGGATATTCCGATCGTCCAAGAATGCCGCCGCCGCATGGGCTAGATCGGGCACGTCGAGACGGTGATTGGCCCCGCCGCTTCGGCCGAATCCTGGCAGGTCGGGGACAAGGGTGTG
>DATFOP010000075.1:0-4568 GCA_035265505.1 Propionibacteriaceae bacterium
GGTTGACGGCTGCACCGGGGTGGCGGCGTTGCCGAACGGTAGCGCCCAGCTGCTGATACTGGACGCGTTCATCGGGGCGCGGGTTCCTGCTGAGGTCACCACGGTGGAGTTCTTCCGCGACGTTCGCCGAGTGCTGGCCGACACCGGCATCGCCTTGATCAATGTGACGGACCGGGGACCGCTGCCGTACGCCCGCCGAGTGCTGGCCGGGCTGGCGTCCAGCTTTCCGCATCGCCTGCTGTGCGCGGAGCCCTCAACCCTCAGAGGGCGGCGGTTCGGAAACGTCATCGTGGTCGGTTCAGCCGGTGCGCTTCCGGTCGCCGAGATTGCGGAGCGCGCGGCCAACGGTCCGTATCCCTACCGAGTGCTGCATGGGACCCGAATCACGCAGCTGCTGAGCGGCGTTGCTCCGCTGGCCCAGGCCGATGGCCAGCTGTCACCGGAACCGCCGCGGGGACGAACCCACTTCGAGTAGTGCGTCACCGCCTACTCTGGTGGGGTGTCCGCCGGCTATCCGCAGTTCACCGCGCCGGGCGCCGGGTCCGGTGGAGCGTCGGGCCCAGGCAACAGTCCGCCCCAGCTTCGTGATGAGCAGCTTCAGCAATTGCCGCCGCCGCCGCCGCCGATCGCATATCCAGGGGTCACCGCAGGGCCGCAGCGCCCAGTGGGGATTGGCCTGGCCACCACGCTTGCGGTCACCGCGTCGCTGCAGTGGATCTGCGGCCTCAGCTTGCTGTGGCTGACTGCGGTAGCGGGTGCTGACACTCTCAGTCGCAGCGGGTCCGAGGGTGCGGTCTTCCACATGCTGCACCGCTTCGACCTTCGGATGAGCGACGGCCTGGCGGTGCCCCTCTATCTGTTGCCGCTTGCCTCGTTGCTCACCGGCTTCTTGATCTTGTCGCAACGTCCCTGGACTCGGATCGCGCACACCGCGGTGGGCCTGGTCGCTGTGGGCTGGTCAGCCTGGTGGTTGCAGCACCAGCTGGAATGGTGGGCCGTCGGGGCGCTGTACATCCTGCTCGGCTGCCTGGTGCTCTGGACGCCGAGCGGGTCGCGGTGGTACGGGCGGCAGCCCAGCCAGCCTTCAGCGCCGGGTTAGCGCACGGCCGTGACAATTCCGGGCGGCCAATGGAGCTGAACGCCGTGGGACGTCAGCCCGGCTTGAAAGTCGGCCAGCAGGGTGGGGTCCGCCCGCACAGCTCGCGGGCGCGCTCGATGGTCGAGGCAGAACGCGGCCAATGCGCCGGCGGCCTCACCGACGTTCCATTCCACCGGATGCAGCCGGTAACAGCCGTTCGTGATGTGGGTGACGCCGAGGCACTTACCGGCCGCCAGCACGTTGTCCAGCCGCTGCGGAAGCAAGGCGCCCAACGGGATCTGGAACGGGTAGGTCGCGATGTCGAGATACCCCCGACCGGCCGTGCTCGGGTGTAAATCAATTCGGTAACTGCCGACCCCGACCGTGTCCGAGAAAGGCTCCGCCCGATCGGCGCCCGGGCGAGCCTCTACCCCAATGTGGGTTTCCAGCACGGTGAATTCTGCGGCGATACGGCGGCTTTCTCGGATGTATGCCGCCGCCGCCAGACCATCTGAGGTGCCCAGCACCTCGGGGCACAGCCGCAGCTCGGGATATCCGGTGCCGCCCTCAGGTCGCGGTGCATCGGTTTGAAGCCAATGCACGAAGCAGACCGCGAGTTGCCTCGCCTTTGCGAGCGAGGCCTCTCGCGCGGCTTCATCCACTCCAACGAGCGGGGTGAGCCAGTAATCGACCTGGGGCCAGTTCAGCAGCGTCACATCGGAGACGTCATCGGCGTAGTGGCCGCCGTACCGGATGCGGCGGAACGTCCACAGGTCCTGGTCACCCGAATTGGAGAAGAGCGGCCGGCGAAGCGGGCCGCCTGTCTCTGGCTCTTGCGTTGTCCAGCCCAGCTGCGGTCCGGGCCAGAATGCCGCCCGGTAGCTTTCCCAGAACTGGTAGCCGTCGGGCCGGTCGATGGTGTGGTCCTCGCCCGGCCGCCACTCCAACGCCGCACACCAGGTGATCGCCTGCTGGTCGAACTTCTCCGCCGCCCCTTCCAATGCATGCGGCTCGCCAGTATCGATGGCCGCCTCCGCACCGATCACAGACTCGCAGCCGATCAGCGGGAGCAGATCACCTTCTTCCGTGGCGTCGAGCACGTATGTGGCCGCCGCCGTCGATCGGTCGCCGGTCTCAAGGTCTTCGAAGGTGACTGCCGCGACCTGATCGCCTGCCATCTCCGCCTGCACCGGCCGATGGCGCATCAGGATACGCAGCAGGCCCGTCGCCTGCGCCGGACGAAGCATGTCGTCCAGGACCTCGCGGACCACCTCCGGTTCGGCGCTCAGCTGGCTCACCCAGGCTGCACCGGGATTGAAATGCGGGTCACGGACGGCGGCCGCTGTCAGCCGCCTCGTCTGCCGGTATCTCGCCCGGACGGCGTCTCGCAGCCGGCGGTAGCTGGCCGTTGTGCCCGTGGCCTCCACCCACGGGTGTTCATCCGGCGGGACCGCTTGGCTGGTGAGCTGGCCGCCGATCCGGTCGGCCACCTCCGTCATGATCACGAGGTGGCCCACGTTCGCGGCGGCAAGTGCGGCCGCGATACCGCCGCAACCCGCGCCGACAACGAGCACCTCACAGGTCAGCTCCATCGGCCCCGCACTTCAGGCAGTCTTCGCCCCACCGGTCAGCCGATGGAGCCGGCGGATCGCCTCGTCGAGGACCTGATCTTGCTTGCAGAAGGCCCAGCGCACGTACGGCCGGCCGGCCTCGAGGTTGTCGTAGAACACCTGATGGGGAATGGCGACCACGCCGCAGCGCTTGGGCAGATCCCGGCAGAACTCAACGCCGTCGCCATATCCGAGCGGCCGAACGTCAGTGGTCAGAAAATAGGTGCCACGCGGAACGGCGGGCAGGAACCCAAGATCGCGTAATTCGTCGGCCAGCCGATCACGCTTGTGCTGAAGGCTGACCCGCTGCGTTTCGATCCACCCATCGCCCTCGTTCAGCGCCCGGGCTACTGCGGGCTGGAAGGGCGCGCCCGAGACGTAGGTCAGGAACTGCTTGACCGCCGTAATCTCCGCGATGAGTTCCGGTGTGCTGAGCGCCCAGCCGATCTTCCAGCCAGTCGCCGAGAACGTCTTGCCCGCCGACGAGATCCGCACCGTACGTTCTCGCATGTCAGGAAAGGCAGCCAACGGCCAGTGTTCAGCGCCGTCGAAGATCAGATGCTCGTAGACCTCGTCACAGATGACTAGCACGTCGTTCTCGACCGCCAGTCGGGCGATCTCAGCCACCTCGTCCAGGCTCAGCACGACGCCCGTCGGGTTGTGTGGTGAATTGATCAAGATCGCTTTCGTGCGCGGGGTGAATGCCGCGGCGAATTCATCGAGGTCGAGCCGGAAATCAGGTCCGAACAGCCCGACTCCGACGCGCACGCCGCCGGCCAGCTCGATGGTGGCTGCATAGGAGTCGTAGAACGGCTCGAGGGCGATCACCTCATCGCCTGGATCGATGAAGGCCAAGATCGCGGCAGCGAGAGCCTCGGTGGCCCCGGTGGTGACCAAGACTTCGCTGTCGGGGTCGTAATGGAGCCGGTAATGCCGCTCGGTGTGACCGGCAATCGCGGAGCGCAACGGCGCGATGCCCTTGCCCGGCGGGTACTGGTTGACGCCCGAGGCGATGGCGGCCCGCGCCTCATCGAGCATGAACCGCGGTCCGTCGGTGTCGGGGAAGCCCTGCCCCAGATTGATCGAGTCGGTGGCCAGCGCCAGGGCGGACATCTCGGCGAAGATCGTGGCGGTGGCCGAGCGGACGCGGGCCGCCTTCCACGGTGAAGCCATAGCGTGCACCCTAATCCGACCTTGACCTCCGCACTCCTCTCTGACGCCGATAGACGTGGCGTCAGAGTCCCTGCGAGGGCGTCAACGTCGCGCAACAGGTTCGCGACTAGGGTGCAATCGTGACCGAACTGCCCGTTGCCGACGACACCGCAACGCTGATCGAATTGATCAAGGAGTTGGCGGTGGTCCACGGCAAGGTGACTCTCTCGTCCGGGATCCAGGCCGACTATTACGTGGACCTGCGCCGGGTCACCTTGGACGGCGCGGCTGCACCAGTCATCGGTCGGGTGATGCGGGACATGGTGGCGGACTGGGACTTCGATGCCGTCGGGGGATTGACCCTGGGGGCGGACCCGGTAGCCGCGGCTATGTTGCATGCCGCCGCGGCGGCGGGTGAGCGGTTGGACGCGTTCATCGTCCGCAAGTCGGAGAAGGCGCACGGGCTGCAGCGCCGAATCGAGGGCCCGGAGGTGTTCGGGCGGCCGGTGGTTGCGGTCGAGGACACCAGCACCACCGGAAACTCAGTGTTGACCGCCGTCGAAGCGCTCCGGGAAGCCGGCGCCGAGGTGGTCGGCGTCGCCGTGATCGTCGATCGGGAAACCGGGGCTCGGGAACGTGTTGAAGCGGCCGGCCTGCCGTACCGCTTCGCGATCAGCGCCGCTGAGCTCGGGCTCGGCTAACCGGCGCCTCCTTGATCTTCAGCTGCC
>DATFOP010000076.1:0-5652 GCA_035265505.1 Propionibacteriaceae bacterium
GGCGGAGCTGCGACACCGCCGGCAGGATCGAACAGGCCATAGGCGAACGGGCTCACTACAAGCCAGAGTCCGAGCGCGACATTGGCGAGGTGAGCCCAGAGCATTCTTCGGTGCTCGCGCTCGACTTCGGCATCGGCTGCCTGGACTGCTGGGTGGTCGGAATCGGGTTGGCGTTCGACCGCTTCCTGCAGCTCCGTATCGGCCGCGGCGACCACAGCCGGATTGAGCTTGTTGTCCTTGTACCAGCCTGGCGGATCGGCCTTGAGCCCCTCGATCATGATGGGCAAGGTCGCGAGCAGGGAGTGGCGTGGCGACCATTCCAGGAAAATGCGGGCGCGGCTGACGTCGAGTTCGTAGTGGTCGTCGGCGATCTCAACCATCCACGGTCGGATGAACGGATCGTGGGCGAGCACCTCGTCCTGGACCCAGGCGCCGGCCTGCACGAGAGGTTTCGGCAACGACAACACCGGCCAGGGCTCCCCGTACAGGAGTTCGCCGATGCGCTTTTGAAGCGTCTCGTAACTCGGAGCCTCGGTCTCGCCTAGGAGAAGGGCGATTTCCATCGGCAGTTTGCCGCGCCGGTCGACGACGCGCTCGACGGCATCGGTCAGATCCTGCAGGTGCAGATAAGGTTGGCCATGCGAGGGATCGCCGGCAAACAAGTAGCTGGTGGGCTGACGCTCGTAGATACGGGCGATCTGCTGCGCGAGGAATGCAGCGCGGCAGCGCTCATCATAGACACCCGCCGCACGCAGCATCATGGCTGGGATCTGGCCTCGCTCGGCCCGGATCACTTGCTCTGCTTCAACCTTCGATTGCGGGTAGGGCCATTTGGGATCGATCGGCCAGTCTTCGGTGATCGGCCGTCCCGGCTCCGTCGGGGCATGGACGAGCAGGGTGCTCGCGAATACAAACTGCTCGATTGCGTCGAAGCCCTCGCGAAGGCCGCGCAGGAGCCGGCGCGTTCCCTCGACCGTCACCACCTGGTACTTGGGGTCGGGCTCCCCGGAGAGGTCGTAATACGCCGCGAGGTGAATAATAGAGGCGATGCGAGCGCCGAACCGCTGGCGCACCTGTGCGAGCGCATCATCCACGTTCTGGTCAGAGGTCAAATCCACCCGTATCGTCGCGACTCCAGGAAGCGGCTTTTTGGGGTTCTCACTATCCAGGCCGACCACCTGATGGCGTTCTGCGAGACGCGCGGCAATGGCGCTGCCGATGAAGCCGCTCGAGCCGGTGATCAGGATAACGGGACGCGAGGGCATCGGAACTCCTCGGCAGCGGAACGCCGTTCAAACCCGATGATCGCCGTCTCGTTCGGATCGGGTTCGCACCCTACGAGAATGCGCCGCGGGGCATAGGCCAAGCTCAGCTGTCTGTATCGTCCTCTTGAGTGCACGCCTGCTCGAGGTAAGCCGCAATATCGTAATTGCCGAGAAGCTCCCCTAGTTTGATGACGCGATCAATTTCGATCGTGACCGGTTGGCCAGCGCCCAACGTCAACATGGTTTGCCTGACGCACGTCCAAGAGCCGTCGGGATTCCGGCGAAACGATTTGCACAGGTCTGAGGTCATGACATTCCAAGCCGAAGAGCTTTGTGCCGCTAGCGTTCGTCCCGGCCGTGAACTTGGGCCGGCGGTGCCGTTGCCTCCACGGCGGTGAACACCTCGATGATGCGATAGCTGTGCTCGGCGCCTGCCGGAATGAGCCAGGAATCGTCAGGTTCAAGTCTGATTGTCTGTCCCTGAATCGTCAGCTCCGCTCGGCCCGCTATGACATAGCCCACCGTCTCGTAATCGCGTCGGACTGCACCCTTGGCCTGAGGCTCTTCGTCACGCCATAGGCGCATCGACACCCGTTTGCCCGACGCAAGATATACCTGCCCCATGCCGCCTTTCGGCGAGGACGCGCCGCTGACTTTCTTGACCGTGGTATCTGTCATTTGGACCTCACCTCTCAGCAAGCCTTTCCCGGTCTTTCGAAGCACGAACAGGGAGAGCGAGGCTGGCAATGCACTCGTCCGATGCGCCACCCGGTGAGCGCGAGAGTGCGGCGGCGCGCCGCCTCTTCGCCCAGCTTATCACGGCTCGTCCTTCACCTCGGGCTCGCTTGCGGCTATGCGTACCGCGTCGGAAAGCTTGTCGCCCTGGCGCTTGGGACTGTCTGGTGGTTCACCACCTTCGGTACGCCGCCGCTCCGCTCTAGCGGCCTTTTCATCGGCAGCCCGTCGTTCGGCGGCGGCGCTCGCCTCCGTTGCAGTCCTCACGTCCTCCAGTGCCGGAGCGCCCTCATCCTTGTCCTCGCTCCTTGCGGCAATGCTCTTCGCGCCGGTGGTCGTCCATGCCGGCGGATCGCTCGCCGGGAAGCTGTCGTCTACAGCGTCGTCGACAGCTTCCTGCTGGGCCTTTTTCGGCTCGGCTTCAGCTGACCTTGGTAGTTTCTGCGCGATTTTCTCGTCCGGCATGGATCTTCTCCGTTTGGGGTGAGTGCTCAGCATGGGCCGCCTCGCGATTGACGATGGCTAGCTCCCAACAGCTTTTCGTCGGTGCGCTTTTCCTCTTCGAGGATTGCGGCAGCTCAGCGCACTTCATCGAAGAGGCGGTTCATCTCCGGTGGAGTGCGAGAAAAGACCGCCGCCATACGCGCCGCACTCGGGGCCGGCCTTCCGAGCGGAAGAGGGTTAAAAGGATTACGCTCCATCTCAGACCTCCCTTCGATCTACTGTTACACCGAGGATCAGGTCTACTGTTCTGCCGTAACCCGCGACGGACGCACACAGCTGGCGCTGGCTATCGCGCATCTCACTGGGCGGGAGATGACGTCTTCCTGAGATCCGCTGTTCCAAGGTCGTCAGGCCAGATCGCCCGAACCTCTTCGGGTAGCGAGTGCTTGATTTTGTCAACCTGGCCACGATCGATGTGCCGCGCGAGAATCCGGAACACGGCAGCAGTCGCATCGCGGACGTTCACTGGACGCGTGTTTCCTGATTGTTGTTCGATCCGAGCCAAGAACTCCTCCAGCGTTCGCGACCTCTCGATCGCTCCCGGCGAAGACCATTGGTCGTAGTAAGTTCCGCGAACCAGGATCGGGAGCTGGGCGCCCAGGTGGACGGCCAACTCCAGCGGCACGCGGTCGCGAATGGCCCGCAGCACGGCGCCAAGCACGTGCCAGGCCACCCGCCGATCGGGCCCGATCTCTTCCATGAGTTCGTCGAGCCAGATGTGAGTTGTGTGCAGGGTTTTGTCGAAGACATCGAGACCGGTCGCGCTCATGCCGCATACCTCCCGTCTCAGCCTCGTCCCTTTGAACTCATTCAGAGTCCGATGGGTTCCAAAATATCGGCGCAGGATCAAACGCTAAGTCCCGGAATCGCTCCATGAAAACCGATCTGACCTCAAGTCGTTAAGGGCTCCGGTTCAGAACCCGGAAGGCATGGTGACCCAACGGCAGAATTACATAGCTGCCCGTCCACGCGCTTTCTGCCGTGCTGCGGCACACGGAGATCTGGCAGCCTTGCGTTCTCAAAACCGCGACTTGGATCGCGGGTGCCTGGCTCGGATCCGGGCGACCATCCCATGTAGATCGGATTAATTGGTGACGGCGGTGGAGGCTAGAGCCAAACGCATACGTGTCGGGCGCGCCCGCCTTCGCGTGCTGCGGGCCGAGCAGCGTCACCGCGGAGCTTCCGTCGAACCAGACGAAAGCGTCGAGTTGCTGCGGCAGCGATGCATCGGCGTAGTGGCTCATCAGCTCGGATATCGCCAGTGATACAGAGTAAGTCAGGGGAAAGGTCACTCAAACCGATGTCGTCTTGCTCCCGACGGGAGCGCGCCCAGTTTGAACCCCTCGAATGAGGAGTAGCTCTCCTCTGCAGCTGTGTTCACCTCAGGTGCGTGGTAGGACCGGGGCCATGAGAGTGGTGTCTTGACCGAGCAGAGCCCCCTTCAGATCCCCACTGCGAAACGGGCAGTGGGCCTTTTCCGCGTGCTGATCATCCTGTCGCTCACGATTCTGGCTGTCTACATCTGCTATCTGCTCGTGCTGCCTTTTTTGCCCGCGCTCGCGTGGGCGTTGGCATTAACTTTATTGTTCCTGCCGGTTCATGAGCAGATCGAACACAGCGTGCGCGGACAAAACGTCGCCGCCGCAGTCTCGGTCGTTTTGATCGCCGTGGTCGTCGTCGTCCCCGGTATCCTCCTGGGCAACCAGCTTATCCAGGAGGCCGCAAACGGGGCAGCCGTGATTAACGAGAGATTGAGCTCCGGCGAGTGGCTGCGCCCCCTCCAGACAAATCCACGCACTGCCGCGGTGGCCTGGTGGATCGATGAAATAAACCTGCCTGAGGCGGCTGGACGGATTACCTCTTGGGTCACGGAGCGGAGCGGGGGATTCATCCGAGCATCGGTCGGTCACGCCGTCACGCTCGTCCTTACCTTTTATCTGGTCTTCTACTTCTTGCGTGACCGCGAAGCGGCTCTGAACGTGCTCCTTGAGGTGTCACCGCTTCCCGAAAACCAGATGCGTGAGCTGTTTCGGCGGGTGGCCGAAACCATTCATGCGACACTCTATGGAACGTTGATCGTCGCTGCTGTCCAAGGCACCCTCGGCGGGCTGATATTCTGGTGGCTTGCCCTGCCGGCGCCGCTGCTCTGGGGCGTGGTGATGGGCGCCCTCGCCATCGTCCCGGTGCTGGGCGCCTTTGTCGTTTGGATTCCGGCGGCCGTCTTCCTCGCTCTGAATGGGAACTGGCTAGAAGCCAGCATCCTGACCGGATGGGGAGCGATCGTGGTCGGCGGGATCGACAATGTCCTCTATCCGATGCTGGTGGGAGACAGAATCAGGCTTCATACCATCCCAACCTTCATGGCCATCGTTGGCGGTCTCACTGTGTTCGGCGCATCAGGTGTCATCTTAGGGCCCTTGACCGTTACCGTCACAATCTTCCTTCTGAGAATCTGGGGGACTCACATCCCCGAGCCGAAAGGCTGACCTCGCTTCTTTGTCGCGCGCACATATTGCGGCACCGCAACAGCCGCACGCAAAAAGCCCCGCCACCGCGGCTGGCGACGTTTGCACCGGCCGATGTCCATCACTATCCAGGCCCATGTATTGGGCAGAGGCGCAGACCGCATACAGGGACGAAGAGCAAACCCCGGCCACGCTGATCGCGGCAAAGCAGAGGGCCCCGGCACATTAGCTGGGGCCCCCAGTCTCGGGGAGGTCGACTAATAGTCCATGCCGCCCATTCCACCCATGCCGCCCCCGCCCGGCATCGGCGGAGCGCTCTCCTTCTTGGGAGCTTCTGTGATCATAGCCTCCGTCGTGACGAGCAAGCCAGCCACGGACGCGGCATTCTGGAGCGCGGCGCGGACGACCTTCGCTGGATCGACGATGCCCGCCTGCAGCATGTCCACGTACTCCTCGGTCTGCGCGTTGAAGCCGAAGGTCTGAGACTTGTTGTCGGTGATCCGGCCGACCACGATCGAGCCCTCGACGCCCGAGTTTTCGGCGCCAGGACGGTTCTTCGCGACGAGATCAGCGGCAAGCCTGCCGTGATCACCGACCGGAGCGCGGAGCGGGTGTGACGGGCGCACCGGAGCCGGCTGGCGCCGGCGCGCCTCGAGGCTCGGGAGCCGACGTCGTCGGCTGCG
>DATFOP010000077.1:0-2347 GCA_035265505.1 Propionibacteriaceae bacterium
TTGGTCGAGGAGTCGTAGCCGATGTCCACGATCCTTCGCCGTACGATGCTCGGAATCTCGACGTAGGCATCCGTCGTCACCTCGCCTGCCACGACCACGAGCCCGGTCGTCACCAGGCATTCGACGGCTACCCTGCTCTGCCGGTCTTCAGCGATCAATGCGTCGAGCACGGAGTCGCTGATCTGGTCCGCAATCTTGTCCGGATGCCCCTCGGTCACCGACTCAGAGGTGAAGTATCTGCCCGTCATGGTTGTCCTTGATGCCTGCCTGTCGCCCTGTGAGCGCAGAACTTACCGGCCGAACCGCAAGCCCAGCGCCGCGTCCCAAATGCGATGCGCCAGCAGGTCCTTGCTGCCTGTCATCGTTGCGCCGACCCCATTGGGGGTGAGCAAGGTAATCGCATTGTCGGGTTGCCCGAAGACGAGGCCGTGGCCGACCTCGTTCAAGACGAGCAGGTCGCAGCCCTTGCGGTGCAGTTTGGCGCGGCCCAGATCAAGCAGGCTGTGCTCGGCATCCGGGGTCTCCGCCGCGAAGCCGACCAGCACCTGCTGCGGATCGGTGCGCCCGGCCGCAAGGCCTGCCAGCACGTCAGACGTCTGCACGAGATCGATCCGCAGATTGCCGTCGCCGGACTTCTTGATCTTGGTTTCGCTGGCTCGTGCCGGGGTGAAGTCGGCTGGCGCCGCAGCCATCACCACGAGGTCGGCGTCCTTGGCCGCAACGGTCATAGCCTCCGCGAGCTCGGAGGTGGAGGTCACGTACTGAACCGCAGTGTTCGCTGGCGCCGGCATGGCGACGTTGGCCGCGACGAGCCGCACAGCTGCGCCACGCAACCCAGCAGCGCGCGCCAGCGCCCAACCCATCAGACCCGACGAGGAGTTTCCCAGGAACCGTACAGGGTCAAGATGCTCCCGCGTTCCACCCGCGCTGACCGCAACGGTGATCTCAGCCATATCCTGGGCCGCGGCTCGATTGGCGATCCGGGGGTCGGCGAGCACGGCGGCCGCCACGGCCAATAGGTCGGCCGGCTCCGGCAATCGGCCGGGCCCGGAGTCCGGTCCGGTCAGCCGGCCGGAGTCCGGCTCGACAACCACGGAACCCCGTTCCCTGAGCGTCGCCACGTTGGCCCGAGTCGCGGGATGCTGCCACATCTCGGTGTGCATCGCGGGCGCGAAGACCACGGGACAGCGAGCGGTCAGTAAGACATTGGTCAGCAGATCGTCGGCGTTGCCGCCGGCGGCCCTGGCGAGCACATCGGCAGTCGCTGGAGCCACGAAGACAAGGTCGGCATCTTGGCCAAGCTTGACGTGCGGTACCAGATGCACGTCATCCCACACCTGGGTGTGAACCGGCTTGCCGGAGAGCGCAGCCCAGGTGGCGACCCCCACGAACTCCAGCGCCGCGTCGGTGGGCACCACGGTGACATCGTGGCCGTCACCCGCCAATCGGCGCAGCAACTCGCAGGCCTTGTAGGCGGCGATCCCACCCGAGACCCCGAGGATGATCTGGCTCACGGACTCGCCAACATCCTCATCGCGGGAAAGGTCGGTGGATCAGGCCGACGGGTTGTACGGGTCCACGCTGTCGGCGTTCTCGTCGGCCTCCGGATCGACATCGCTGCACAGGAGCTTGCCGGCGTTCACCTCGCGAAGCGCGATGGACAGTGGCTTCTCCTGGACGGTCGTCTCGACCAACGGTCCGACGTGGTCCAACAGACCCTCACCAAGCTGGGAGTAATAGGCGTTGATCTGGCGGGCCCGCTTGGCGGCAAAGAGCACCAGCTTGTACTTCGAGTCGGAATGGGTGAGCAGATCATCGATCGGAGGGTTGGTGATTCCCTCGGCGACCGGGTGTTGTCCGGACAAGATCAACCTTCGGTTCGTGGACAGGAGCGGCTGAATCGTGTCGTTGGACAGCCCAATCCAGGCCTGCGCAACGTCACAGCCGTAACAAGGCTACCAAGTCTTTGACCGCTTGGCCTATCTCACGATTGACGACCACGTGGTCGAACTCCGCCTGGGCGGCCATTTCGGCCTCTGCGGTGATGAGTCGGCGCTCCTGCTGAGCGGCGGATTCGGTTCCTCGGCCGGTCAGTCGACGGACCAGCTCCTCCCAGGACGGCGGTGCCAGAAACACGAACCGAGCTTCGGGAAGAGTTTCCCGTACCTGACGGGCGCCTTGCAGGTCGATCTCGAGCAGCGCGTTCCGTCCCGCAGCCAGCGCTTCGAGCACGGCTGCCTTTGGCGTCCCGTAGCGGTAGGCGCCGTGTACCACCGCCCACTCGAGCAGGGCATTCTCCTCGATCAGAGCGTCGAATTGCGGCTCCGAGACGAAGTGATAGTGGATT
>DATFOP010000078.1:0-10662 GCA_035265505.1 Propionibacteriaceae bacterium
CTGGTGGACCTTGCGCGGAGACGTCCCGACTTTCGGTTGGTCGGGGTCGATCCGTCCGAGGACATGGTCCGCCGCGGCCGGCACCATGTCCATGCGGCCGGACTCGAGGAGCGGATCGAATTCCATACCGTGGCCGCCGAATCGTTGCCGTTTCCCGCCGCCGCATTCGATGTTGTCGTCTCCACGTTGAGCGCGCACCACTGGGCTGATCCAGCCGCGGCGATCAATGAGCAAGCCCGAGTGCTGCGTCCCGGTGGACAGCTGCGCGTCTACGACCTGCGGAGCGAGGGCTTGGACGATCTAACTCCGCTCCTGGCATCGGCACTGCCGGGCCTGGTGCAAGCCCACGAGAGGCTGGCCGGGCTCGTAGGATCGCGAATTGGATGCCTGACGGTGGTCAAGCGGGCTGGCGAGCTCGACTAACAGCGCTATAGCGAGGCCTGAACGCCCAACGGTCGGCCTCAGGAGCAAAGCCTGGGGTCAGCCGACCCTGGCTCTGGCCACGAGCTCATCCACCTCGGCAGCCGTCGGTGGGTTGGCCCCCCGCCGTGAACAGACGATGGATGCCGCGGCCACCCCGCGGTTCAGCGACTCCTCCAGGGGCAGCTTCCGGTTGATCCGAGAGTCCAGAAAGCTGGCCATGAAAGTGTCGCCTGCTCCCACAGTGTCGACCACTTCGGTAGGAACGCCGGGAACTCGGGTCTGCTTGCCATTGGCCTCGATCCCGACCGCACCATAGGAGCCAAGCGTGATCACCGCCAAGCTCAACCCGTAGATCCGCACCCAGTCGGCGGCCACCGCTAGCGGATCATTGGCCGACCGGCCGTTCGGCAGGAAGTTGATGTCCTCGTCACTGGCCCGGACGATGCCTCCGTGGCCCCCGACGACCTGCAGCCAGGGCTCGACCTTCTTCCAGTAGAGCGCCGGATCGCTAATCACATTGGGCCGGACATTGACGTCGTACGAAACGCCGGCCCGTATGGTCCGCATCCAATCCAGCAGGACCTCCGCGCCGGGGCTCACAACGCAGGACAGTGAGGCGATGTGCAGCCAATCGTCGGCCATGAGGGCGGGAAGCTCGTCCGGCTGCCAGCCGAAGTTGGCGGTATCGGCGAAGTGAAAGGTATAGCTCGCGACCCCCTGCTGATCGAGGCTGACAATAGCCAACGATGTCGCTTGCGAGGATTCCACCGCCAGGTCGAGCTGGACCCTGGCACCATCGATGTAGCTCCGCAGCTGTTGGCCGAACGTGTCCGTGCTGAGCCGGCCAAGGAAATGGGTGGGGACGCCCAGACGGCCCAGGGCAACGGCGGAGTTCATCGGGCCGCCGGCGGACAGCGCCGACCAGGTGCTGGTGGAAGCGTCCTGCGGGCCGTCGGGCGACCGGATGAGGTCGATGAGTGTCTCGCCACACACCACGAAGCGCGTCATGAAGCCAACCTAGTGGAGGGCGGCGCCGTCATCTGACGATCGATCGCTGCTTGCGGTCGGCTGCGCCGACCTCATCCCATAGATGCGGCGGGAGTGCCTGCTGGCTGATCTTGGCAAGCAGTTGACCGAACGAATACTCGGGATCGACATTGGTGACCCGCTGGATACAGCAGTTCATCATCGCGCCATCACCGCAGATCCAGGCGCAAAATCCCAGCAAGCACAGCGGCGCCGCCTCGAGCGGAGCGACTGTCCGCGCCACGACGCGTGCCCACACCCGACGATGCTGCTCTGCATCCTTCCCGCTGATCATCGCCCAGGCCACGTCCCGGACCGGGACATCGCGGGCCAACAGTGCCAGCCGTGCGCAGGTGGAGTCGTCGAGTGGGTTCTGTTGTGCCAAGGACGCCACGATCATCGTTCGGATCAGGTCGCAGCGCTCTGTCAATTTGAGCCCTTCGACATGCTTTGACTCTTTTTGCGCGAGTCGCGAGAGCGCCGCGCGTTCCTCCTCGGCCGGCCCCCCGACGTCCGCTTCCAGTGCTCCCCGGTCGGGCCGGGCAGCCAGACCCGCGTATACCGCTTGTGCCGCGACCGCAGAGGAACTGGGGTCATACGGTCTGCCGTCGGGCGGGCAGCAGCCACCGGTGCAGACCAAGGACCACCACCGCTGCCCATCAACGAACAAGACATCCTGCAACTCGCAGTCAGCGACTTCAGTGGCCACCTCGGTCAGCACTGCACGAGCCTGAGGATCGACGCTGTATGCGATCAGGACCAAATCTTGCGCTCGGTGCTGGCGGGCCAGCCGGACGATATGGGCCGCGACGTCACCGGCTTCAGATGGCGGCGGTAGGTCAACTCTGATCGTGAGCACGACCCTGGCCGATCGGAGCATCACGGCGACGACGGATTCCTTGGGGTGAAATCCCACAAGGTAGGGCACCATCCCGAGGATGTCGCCGGGTCGGGACAGCCTGATCAGTGCCTTCCGTCGTCGCATGCCTCTACGTTGTGGATGGCAAGCCCCGTCGTACCGGTCCGCGGAGATCTGTGGACAGCGCCCCAAACGCCCCCTCGATCTGTGGAAAGGCGGCTGTTTGGCGGAACCAGTGCGCCGTTCACCGGTTGCCGAAACGGAGATCTGGCCGCCGTACACCGGTTTCCGAAACGGAGATCTGGCATCGCTCGCCTAGCTAGCTGGGCTACGGTGGTCGTACATGTACGGTCCTGATGCGGCGGACTCCGGCGAACGCCGGCAGACCGCTCCAATAGAGCCGGCAGGAATGGGCGCCAATCCGAGCGGGCCAGCGTTCCTGCCCGCCGCACCGCCGCCGCCCGAAGCTCCTCGGTCGCCGGTACCAACCGAGGCCCGGCGAGTCCAGCCCGCGCGGCATCGGCGCTGGCCAGACATCCTGAGTGTGAGCTTGATCGTCGTCGTCGCTCTAGTCGTGCTGGTGGCGAGCATCGTGGCGCGGTACCGGGACACGCACATCGCCGCTCCCGCTCCAGTCGCCGTGCCATCGATCCAGGCCGATCCGCCGAGTCGCGGCGAGATCGAGTTCACGACGCCAGATGGGGGCGGCAGATTGATCCTGCTCGGCCGCAGCTGGCGAGAGACTGGGCGAGAACCGCCAACCAACGGAACCTACCTTCTGGTCGAGGTCAAGATCATCTGCACCTCGGGTCACCTGGGTTACGACCCATACAATTTCCAGGCCTTTGACCACACCGGTGAATTGTTTGACGTCGCGGAGGCCGGTGTCTCGCGGGAGGTACTTGGCGTCGGCGAGCTGTCCGAGGGCCAGACCACGCGTGGATTCTTGGCCTTCGACATCCCTCGCGGTGACGTGACATTGTTGATGAGCGACGACTCCGACCGGTCGATCACTGCGCTGAAAATTCCCGACTGAACGCAGGCCACCTCGGCTCCCGACGTCGTCAGCGAAGCGCCTTCCGGATGACCAGCTTGAGTCCGGACCAGGTCGCGTCGATTGCGCAGACCTTGACGTCGACCATGCCAGTGGGCAGCACGATGTCGCGAATGACGTCTTCGGTCAGATCGGTCGGCATCTTGCTTGCCCGCTTCGGCCAGGCGACCCAGACCATCCCGTCCGGAGCCACGGCGGACTTCAGGGCGAGCACCTTCCTCGACAGGTCCGCGGCATACTCCACGAAGATCAGCACGATGTCCGCACCATGTGTCAATCGGCGGCTGACCTTGACTCCGCTCGGAAGGTCTCCGAGGAGCTCACTGAGGTTCGGCGGGGCGTCTAGCAGAACCACGGACATGTCGGGTGCAAATCCGAGCTTTTTCGCCAGCGGTGTGCCGGAGTAGCCAACGGCCATGACTCACCTCCGCGCCTCAGCATGCCAGCCCGCGAAGAGGCCAACAAAGGCAAACCAACCCTTGCTGGCGACCACCTCAGCTGAGTGTTTCACTCCAGGTATGACGACCGAGTACCACTCGAACGAGCCGCATCGCGGCGGGCTGGCCAACCGGCTCAACTGGCTCCGTGCCAGTGTCCTCGGCGCGAACGATGGGATCGTCTCGGTAGCTGCCCTTGCGGTTGGCGTGGCAAGTGCGACACCTGGCCTGGCACCCGTCTTGACCGCAGTCCTCGCCGGCCTGGTTGGCGGTGCAATCTCGATGGCGGCCGGCGAGTATGTCTCGGTCAGCAGCCAGAGTGACAGCGAGCGTGCGCTGATCGCGAAGGAACGCCACGAATTGGCGGAAATGCCCCAGGAGGAGCTGGCTGAGCTCGTCAGCCTGTACGAGCGGAAGGGCTTGAGCGCCCACACCGCCCGCCAAGTGGCGCACGAATTGACACAGCGCGATGCTCTCGCAGCCCATCTCGACGCTGAGCTGAACATCGATCCGGCGGACATCGTCAGTCCTTGGCGGGCGGCGCTCGCCTCAGCGGTGGCGTTCAGCGCCGGCGGTGTGCTCCCGCTGCTGGCTGTATTGATATTTCCGCAACAGTGGCGGATTGCGGCCACCACGATCGCAGTGCTGGCTGCCCTCGCGATCACCGGGGCGCTCGGCGCGCGCCTTGGCTATAGCCCAATCCTGCGTCCGACTATCCGTGTGGTGCTCGGCGGAGCCATCGCCCTGACCACCACCTTCCTGCTCGGTCGACTCGTTGGCACTACCGGCCTCGTGTAATTCCCGACCGCCAAAAACACCCGTACCTCCCGCCATTGGACGAGAGGCACGAGCACATTCCCCGAGCGTTCGCGGCCATAGGCCGCCCTGGCGAGTACCCCGCTCGCTGACTGCGAGGTGCAGTCAAGCAGCCTCACAGTCAACGTGCGAGGCACTCACCGGGCCAAATCCGCCGGTCCCTCCCCCTTCGAGAACCCTGCGGACGAACAATGGTGTTCGGGCCCTTGGCGGTCAAGTGCTGTTGCCCAGCGCTTGATCCCTCAAGCAAATTAGCTGCGACTCTCTGGAGTGTCGACCCCGGACCCGCGGATTGTCGCCTATTGGCCATGTCAAAAACCGGACAACCTTCAGGATTCTGACAGGTCGACGACGACGGACTAGACGACCAGTGCGCGAATTTCGTTCACGGACAACGGCACGCTGGCCAACGCGTCATCGCCGAACATAGCGGCGAACAGCTGCTCCTTGCGCGCCTTGAGCTCCATGACCTTCTCCTCGATGGTGTCTCGAGCTACGAGCCTGTAGACCAACACCGTCCTGGTCTGGCCGATGCGATGTGCACGGTCAACAGCTTGCGCCTCGGTGGCCGGGTTCCACCAGGGATCGAGTACGAAGCAGTAGTCCGCCTCCGGCAGATTGAGGCCGAAGCCTCCCGCCTTCAGGCTGATCAGGAAGACCTGCACCTGCCCGCTGCGGAACCGTTCGACCGCGGCGGATCGATTCTTCGTCCGGCCGTCCAAGTACGCGTAGCCGATACCCTCCTCCTCGAGCCGGGCCTTGACCTTGCCAAGGAAGCCGGTGAACTGGCTGAACACCAGAGCCGAATGGCCCTCCGCCACCAGCTCGCGGAGCTGCTCACACAGCACATCGATCTTGCTCGCCGGAACGCCGGCGTGGGCGTCGTCCACCAGGCTGGGATCAAGACTCAACTGCCGAAGCAAAGTCAATGACCGCAGGATGGTGAACCGGTTGCGGTCAAGGTCCTCCACCAGACCAAGCACCTTCTGTCGTTCACGCTGCAAATGGGTCTGGTAGATCCGCATGTGCTTCGGCTGGAGTACGACCTCGACGATCTGCTCCTGTTTCGGGGGGAGCTCGGCCGCAACGCCTTCCTTGGTCCGGCGAAGCATCAGCGGCGAGATCCGGCGCCGGAGCCTGCCCATCAGCTGGTCGTCCTGAGCGCGTTCGATGGGCCGCCGGTAGAACTCGGAGAACCTGTCCGGGTGGGGAAACAGTCCGGGTGCGGTGATCGACAGCAGGGCCCACAGCTCCATCAGATTGTTTTCCAGCGGGGTGCCGGTGATCGCGAGCTTGAAGTCCGATTGCAGCCGACGGGCACTCTGATAAGTCTTGGCCCGGTGGTTCTTGACGAATTGTGCCTCGTCGAGGACGACTCCGGCCCACGGCAGTTCGGCGTAGGAATCTGCGTCGATCCGCAACAGCGTGTAGGACGTGACCACAACATCGACCCTTGCAATGGCCTCTGCCAACGGCCGGCGGCGTCGAGCCTGGGATTCTTCAATGGTGACCACCGACAGATCGGGCGCGAAGCGGTCTGCCTCAGTGGCCCAGTTCGACACGACGCTCGTCGGTGCGATGACGAGGAATGGTGCATCCGCCGACGCCGCCAGGCGGGCATGGCAGATGAGCGCGAGCGCCTGAACGGTCTTTCCCAGGCCCATGTCGTCGGCGAGGATTCCGCCAAGGCCGTGGTCCCAGAGCAGGTGCAACCAGCGGAACCCATCCAGCTGGTACGGCCGGAGCGTCGCCCTGAGGGTGGACGGGGTGGCCACCGGCTGGTGCCCCTCTGACGTTTGGTCCTCGCTCGATAGCGCACGGACTGAGCTGATCCACCTCTCAGCCTGGCCGACGACGACGCCAAGTTTGATCAACTCGTCCCAGAGGCCCACCTGAAATCTGCTGATCCTCAAGGTTGGCCGGTCACGATCCTGCAGCGCGCGAGCCTCTTCGATGAGATTTCGCAGCTGCTCAAGCTCTGGCCGATCGAGAGAAAAATAGACGCCGGTGTTCAAGATCAGATAGTCCTGCCGCTGGCTAAGAGCAACGAACAGCTCTTCGAAGGGAACCACCTCGTTCTCAATGGACACCGCTATGTGGAGGTCGAACCAATCCGCCCCTTCGGCGTTCTCGACAGTGGAGACCTCGATCACCGGCTGGGCTCCGGTCTCGCGGTAATCCAGCACGTCTCCGAGGAGACTGACTCGGACACCGGCTTCCTCGAGACTTGGCAACACCTCAGCGGCGAAGAGAGCGGCGTGCACTCCGCCCAGGAGGACGTGCGCTACGGGCCTGGGACGGCCGAGAACCTCGGCAAGCAGCGGGATTCTGTCGTACGGCAGGGGCAGCTGCTCCAGCTGCCGCCGTTCCTCAGCAACATCGCGCACAGAGGGCCGCTTGACTGGCTCGTCGAGGTCAAAGGTCACCACCGAATCACCGATTCGGTATTCCCACGCCCAGTCGAGGCGAAGCCGGTGCTCCTCCCTGAAAGTGGCAAGCAACGTCAGCAGCGGCGGCTGATATTCGGGGAGGGAGACCGACCCGTCAATCGAGCTGATAGCGACTTTTTGACGAAGCTGCGGCACGTAGTCGGTGGTAAAGCGGTGTTCGTCGGCGACGGGAATTGTAAGGGAGGAGCCCTCGATCAGAAGCTGGCGCAGCTCCCTGCTAAGCGGCTGGGTGAGCTGAAACAGACTCAATGTTGGGGTAGGGCCAGGCCCTGGTCCCCAGTGGAACAACCCATGTGCGGGATCGCCTAGCAACCCGATGCGCCGCACCTGCAATTCACGACCGTCCTGGAGCACCGCGGGTGACACAACGAGCGGTCCCTCGTCGGTGCGCCGCACATCCAACACGACGGACGCCTTGGTCTCGGATAGTTCGGGCCCGCTTTCGGTGCCTGCAACCAGCAACGTCAACCCGCTCTCCGCCGCCTGTTCCAACAGGGACCACCAGACGCTGGTTACGGAGCTGATCGAGAGCCATGGCGTTCGGGGGAACACGTAGCGAGCACTGGCACCGGCCGCCGCCCGAAACTGAAGCAGCAGGTCGACGTGCGCCGGCAGGTAGCTGCGGCTGGCGTAGTCCAGGTCGTCCCATCCGATGCCCGTACGAATCCACTTTCCGCTCTTTCCAGCGCGCAGCGGCCGGATGCGCAGGTCGATGCGGCTGGGATGTGCCCGATAGGTAGGTATCTGCTCGACCTCGAATTCCAGGCCCAGCAGTTCGGTCGCGACCGGGGGCGGATCCGGCGCCACCGCAATTTTGCGAAGGGTCCGCTCCCACGCTGGTTGCGCCAGCTGGGTGGAAACGTTGGCCATTGTGCGGGCCACGATGAGCACGGCAGCGGCATGCTTGCAATCCATGGCGACGGGACAGGAGCAGACGCCGCGATGCGCGGTCAGGGCACCTGAGGCTGACTGGGCCAACTGGATGGAGGTGGCATAGTCGTCGCGGTAAGTTCCCCGAACTCGGCCACGAATGATCAGGCCGCGCTCATCGAGCTCGACGTCGGTCACCCGACCACTGCGGGCGTAGACCATGCCCCGAGCGAACGCCTCGTGGCCAACCATCTGGATGATGGCATCGTTGCCGAGCATCGATGTCCACGATCCAGCCATAATTGGCATGCTAATCCTCGGCCAGGACACTACCGCCGCACGCAGTGTGACAGCAGCGACCCCGCTTTCCGGGGTCGGAAGGGCGGTGCCACAGTTAGCTCTACGACGCCACAGGGCGTCATGTCACCGAGCCTGCGGCTCACCAACAGACGGAGGGATCTATGAGCGAATCAACGCCCACTCCCAGCGAGGGTAGAGACAAGTTGGAGGGAGTAGCCGACGGCGGTGCCGACGGTGTTCCGGGCATCCAAGATGGCGGCGCTGACGGTGGCGCGGACAGCGGCGCCGACGGCGGAGCGTACAGCGCGGCGTCGGATCGAGGCGCCGATAGGGGCTCCGATCTTGGTGCGGATGTGGGCGCGGGGTCGGGATCAGATCTCGGTGCGGACCTCGGAGCCGGATCCGGTTCAGATCGTGGTGCGGATGCTGGAGCCGGACGGGGCTCGGACCTGGGCGCCGATGCTGGTGCCGACGCCACAGAATCCAGCTCGGGATTCGGTGCAGGCGGCGCCGCCGCATCCGATGAGAGTCCGGCAGCCGGCCAGGGCGTTGGTGCGCCTGGGACGTCCGGTGGTGGCTCGGGGACCCAGTACACCCGAGGGGGCAGCGGTGCCGATGGTGGAGCTTTCGGCTCGGACGCCGGTGCCGACAGTGGAGCCGACGGCGGTGCGTTCGGTGACGGCGGCGCCGATAGTGGCGCTCGCGGAGACGGCGGTGCTGACGGTGGCGCGGACCGTGGCGCTGACGGCGGAGCCGGCCGAGATGGCGGCGCCGATAGCGGTGCCGGCGGGGACGGCGGCGCAGACAGAGGTGCCGACGCCGAAGCAGACAGCGGCGCAGGCGAGGATGCTTTCGGCGCTGACAGGGGTACTGAGTACGACCGTGATGCCGACTCTGGGGTGGGAGGTGTCGCAGGATCGCAGAGTGGACCTGACGGCCCACAGACCCTGGCGGGAGCCAGCGGAGCCACCGGAATGGCTGACGGCGGCGCCGATGGCGGAGCTGACGGAGGAGCTGATGGCGGCGCCGAGACCAGCTATGGGGCCGACCGCGCAGCCACCGATCCAAACGTCGATCGCGACAATCTTTAGCGGTGGATTGATCTCTTTTGACCACATCTCGTGACCCACGCCGGGTGCCCGGAAGCCAGCCCGGGCACCCCGTCCTCGCTCAGCTGATCAGCATTGATCCTGAGCGCTTTTCCACCGATTACTGGGGCAGGCAGGAGCTGCTCTCCCGAGCGGACGGGTTGCCAGGGGGCTTCGCTGGACTGCTGACCAGTGACGCCATCGACGAGCTCGTGTCCGAGCGCGGACTCCGGACGCCATTCCTGCGGGTGGCAAAGAATGGGTCGACGCTCGCCGAGAAGGCCTTCACCGGACCGGGCGGCGTGGGGGCCACAATTGGCGATCAGGTCAGCGACGACAAGCTGGTCCGGCTATTCGCAGATGGGTCGACGCTGGTGCTCCAGGCACTCCACCGGGTCTGGCCGCCGATCATCGAGTTCTGCCAGCGATTGGCGGACGAGCTCGGACATCCAGTCCAGGCCAACGCGTACACCACTCCCCCACAAAACCAGGGCTTCAGCAACCACTACGACGTTCACGATGTCTTCGTCCTTCAGCTTGAAGGCTCGAAACGCTGGCAGATCCACTCGCCGGTGCTCGAGGCGCCGCTGCGTGACCAGCCGTGGAACGATCGCAAGGCGGACGTCGAGGCGCGGGCCGCTGAGCGGCCGCTGATCGAGGCCGTATTAGAGCCGGGCGACTGCCTCTACCTTCCTCGCGGCTTCCTGCACGCCGCAAAAGCCTTGGGCGGAGTCAGCACCCACTTGACCATCGGCGTCCATTCCTGGACGCGCTTCGCTCTGGCGGAAGACATGCTGCGACAGGCGCTGGAGACCGTGGCACAAGATCCGGCTATTCGTCGCTCACTCCCTCTTGGCGTCGACTTCGCCGACTCGGGGTCCCTACGGACCGATATCGACCTGGTCCGGCGCTCGCTGGTCGATGCACTCGAGGCTGCCGACCTTGATGAGGTCCTCAGAACGCTGCGTCGCAACGCCCGTGGCACCCAGCGCGCGGCGCCCATCGGTCCGCTACGCCAGCTTCGAGATGCCGATCGGATCACAGCCGAATCGACGATCGCGCTCCGCGAGCACTTGGCCGCTTCCCTTGACCAGATCAGCGGGCGCAGTACGGTTCGCGGACGGGCGGGTGACTTCGCCCTTTCGGAGGAAGACGTCGCACCGATGAAGACCTTGCTCGAAAGCGGTTACTGCCGTGCCGATGATCTTGGTCTGGACCTCGCCCGCCGATTGGTGCTGGCTGGTCTGGCCACCGTGGAGTGAGGCAGCCGCAGGCGCGCTTTCGTTGCGCGGACGCAGCACGTGAGAGGGCCGATCCGATCGCCGGCTCCGCCCCTCAG
>DATFOP010000079.1:0-5182 GCA_035265505.1 Propionibacteriaceae bacterium
CGACGGACAGTGGTATTGCCACCTTTTCGCGCGCGAACAGCCCGACCTCAACTGGGACAACCGCGACGTGCGCGACGACTTTCTCAGCACGCTCAGATTCTGGGCCGACCGCGGCGTCGACGGATACCGCGTCGATGTGGCACACGCTCTGGCCAAGGATCTGTCCGAGCCGCTGCGGAGCAAGCCGACGCTCGAGGACACCGACGTACCGCTCGACGGCAGTGATCCGCTCTATGACCGCAACGAGGTCCACCAGATCTACGCCGAGTGGCGAGAGGTCTTCAACTCCTACGACCCGCCGCGGACCGCAGTGGCCGAGGCGTTTGCGCCCTCAGAGCGCCGCTCCCTCTACGCTCGGCCCACCGGGCTGGGACAGGCTTTCAACTTCGATCTTCTGAAGGCGGACTACGACGCTCAGGCCTTCCACGACGTGATCACTTTCTGCCTGAACGAGGCCGATAAGACGGGCTCGTCGTCGACCTGGGTGCTGTCCAACCACGACATCGTCCGCCACGCGACCCGCTATGCACTGCCGGCCGGCATTGATCTTGACGTCTGGCTGATGGCCGATGGAGTGCTGCCGCTCGCGAACGAGGAGCAGGGTCTGCGCCGGGCTCGCGCCGCGACCTTGGTGATGCTTGCGCTGCCCGGATCGTCCTATCTCTACCAGGGGGAGGAGTTGGGGCTGCACGAGGTGGCGGACCTGCCCCCGCACGCGCTGCAGGACCCGATCTGGCACCGGACGCTGAACACCCGCAAAGGCCGCGACGGATGTCGCGTACCGCTGCCGTGGACGCATGACGGCGAATCGTACGGCTTCGGCGCCGCCAAGGCATGGTTGCCGCAGCCAGCGGGGTTCTCTCGGACTGCCGTCATGGCACAGAGTGGTCAGCAGGGTTCGACCCTCGAGCTCTACCGAGAGGCCCTGCGGCTGCGCCGTCAGCTGCAGACGGTTGAGCAGCTGCAATGGATGCCGGTCGACAACCGTGATGTCCTGCATTTCGTGCGGCCCGGTGGCTGGCACTGCATCAGCAACTTCAGCACCGAACCGGTTTCGCTGCCAGAGGGTGTGGTCCGGCTGAGCAGCTCTCCAATCGAAGCCGGAAAACTGCCGGGCGAGACCACCGTCTGGTTCACCGAGTGGCCGGAGGGCTAGGCGCAACAGGATTGTGAACGATTCGACAGGGGATGTGCGGTCGGATCGTTCGGGATTGTGGTGGGTCACTGTCCTAGGGTGAAACCATGCCCTTGTTCGGCCGCAGGAGAACCGACGAGCCCTTATCCCAGGCGCGGGCGGAACATGCGCCGCTGCCGCCGCCGCCCGATCCCGGACCCGATGGGTTACGGTCGATGGCTGACCATCGGGACTACCTGCTGAGCTGCATCGAGGAGTTGCCGCCGTTTCCGCAGCAGATCTTGGATGTGCTGGGTTTGAGCCTCTGCGAAGACGTAACCGCGGGTATCAGCCTGCCGCGGTTCGACAATTCGGCAATGGACGGCTACGCCGTCCGAGCGGCGGACGTGGCGAAGGCCAGCCCGAAAGCGCCAATCCATCTCCCCGTGGTGGGTGAAGTGGCGGCAGGCCAGACGGCAGGGCACCCTCTTTCGCCCGGCACGGCGATCAAGATCATGACGGGTGCGCCGGTGCCGCCGACCGCCGACGCGATCGTGCCGTACGAGAACAGTGACCGAGGGGCCGACGAGGTGCAGATTTTCGCACCCAGCCAGCCCGGCCAGCACATCCGGCGGATCGGCGAGGATGTTACGGCTGGCACCCAGGTCTTCCAGACCGGTGATCGACTGGGCGCGCGAGACATCGGCCTGCTGGCAGCCATCGGGCTGGACAAGGTGCTCGTTCGACCGCGACCGCGAGTGGTGGTGATCGCCACCGGGACTGAACTGGTCGATCCGGGACTGACCCTCACCGAAGAGCAGCAGATCTTCGACTCCAACTCCTACCTGCTGGCCGCCGCCGCCAAGGCGGCTGGCGCGCAGGTTTTCCGGGTGGGTCAGGTGGGGGATGATCGGGCGGCCCTCAAGCAGCTGATCTCCGATCAACTCATCCGGGCCGATCTGATCTTGACCACGGGTGGGGTGAGCCAGGGCGACTACGACATCGTCAAGGCGGTCATGCCCGAGATGGGATCGTGTGACTTCTCGCAGGTGGCGATGCAGCCGGGCAAGCCGCAGGGCTTCGGATTGATCGGTGACGACCAGGTTCCGATGATCATGCTGCCGGGCAATCCGGTCAGTGCCTTCGTCTCGTTCGAGGCGTTTGTGCGGCCGGTGATCCACAAGCTGATGGGCGCCAGGCCGTACCTACGGCCGGCCGTCCGCTGCCGGGCCGCACACTCCATGACGTCAGTGGCTGGCCGGTTGCAGCTGGCGCGGGGAATCGTGAGTACGAGGGAGGACGGGACGCGGCAGGTGCAGCTGGTCGGCGGGCACGGTTCACACCTGTTGGGCGGCCTGTCGCGGTCGAATGCGTTAGTGATCCTGCCCGCGGAGATCGAGGCGGTGGCAGCGGGGCAGGACCTCGACGTCTGGCTGCTCGACGAGTCATCGTGACCGGGCCGCGGTTCCCGCACTTGAGCTCGAGCGGCGAGGCGCGGATGGTCGATGTCAGCGCCAAAGACGTGACCGAGCGGACGGCCACTGCGGCGGCGAGTGTGCGGGTCAGTTCACAATGCGTCGCCGCGCTTCGGGACGGTTCGGTGCCCAAGGGGGATGCTCTGGCCGTCGCACGGATTGCCGGTGTGATGGCGGCGAAGCGAACTCCGGACCTCATCCCGCTGTGCCACCCCTTGTTTCTCAGCGCGGTCGACGTCACGGCGGAGGTGGTCGACTCCGGTGTCGAACTCAGGGCGATCGTGAAGACCACGGAACGTACGGGTGTGGAGATGGAGGCGCTGACCGCCGTAAGCGTCGCGGGTCTCGCGGTGATCGACATGATCAAGGCTATCGATCGTGCCGCCGTGATCACCGACGTTCGGGTGCTGGCGAAGTCGGGAGGGCGCAGCGGTGACTGGAGGCGGCCTGAGGAAGATGAGCTCGGGTGACCGACACGGCGCTAGTGATCACCGTGTCGACACGGGCAGCGGCAGGGGTTTATTCGGACACCTCGGGGCTGATCATCGTCGACAGTCTTCGTGATCTGGGGTTTGAGGTGGCTGAGCCGCTGGTCATGCCCGACGGTGACGAGGTGGGGGCGGCGCTGCGTTCCGCTGTGGCGGACGGGCATGCCGTGGTGATCACCACAGGGGGTACCGGCTTGAACCCGCGCGATTTCACGCCGGAGCAGACCCGATCGGTGATCGAGCGAGAAATTCCGCAGCTGGCGGCCGAGCTGGCCCGCTACGGCGTCGATCATGGCGTTCCGACCGCCGTGCTGAGTCGCGGACTGGTCGGGACCGCCCAGCAGACGTTGATCATCAACCTGCCTGGATCGGCCGGTGGCGCTCGGGATGGCATGGCCGTACTGGGTCCGCTGCTCCGGCACGCCGTGAGCCAGCTCCATGGAGGAGATCACTGAGGTGAGCAGCGGCGTCGACGGCTGGGGCGTGAGATCCCAGACGGTGTTCGGTCGCCATCAGTGGCCGGTCACCCTCCGCCACGGCCCGGTCGTGCTGGCGCCGATCCGGATTCGCGACCGTGCGAGCTGGGACCGGGTGCGGGCCGCGAATGCGACGTGGCTGCGGCCGTGGGAGGCCACTCTGCCGCCGAACTCCGCAGTGGGTCCATCGACATTCGCCGGTTTGGTCCGGACCCTGACCAAGCAGGCGAAGGCTGGACGGACTCTGCCGTGGCTGGTGTTCTACGATCTTGGTCAGGACGGCAAGCGACAACTCGTGGGCCAGCTGACCGTGAGCGGCATCGTCGGCGGCTCAGCATCGTGGGGCCAGATCGGTTACTGGATCGATGAGCGCTACGCCGGTCGGGGGATCATTCCGACCGCTGTCGCCTTGGCGGTTGACTACTGCTTCGATGTGATGAGACTGCATCGGATCGAGATCGCCATCCGGCCGGAGAACATCAAGAGTCTGCGGGTGGTCGCCAAACTGGGCTTCCGGCCGGAGGGTCTGCGACCCCGCTACCTGCACATCGACGGGGACTGGCGTGATCATTTGGTCTTTGCCCTGAACGCCGAGGAGGTGCCGGAGGGCATGGTGCGTCGCTGGGACAACCTTCGGCCGCGTTAGCTGATCCCTCCTGTCACATCTGTTTCTTGCGACACACCGATCAAATCGTCAGGGATAGGCCGCTCGGCGCTTACGGTCTGGGTGTGGGGACGACAGGTGTGATCTTTGGTGCGATTGCGATCGCCTGGCTGGCCTATCTGGTCCCGCACTTCGTCCGCCGCCGCGAAGACGAGCAGCTCGAAGTGCCCGAGCTCGACAATCGATTCGCCGACTCCATGCGAATCGTCCGGACCGGCGCGGCGCCGTTGCTGAATCAAGATCTCGAACAGATCCAGACCTTCGAGGTGTCGACCCCGCAGACACGACGGGCCGCGGTTATCGATCTTCGTCGGTTGGAGGGGTTGGCCGCGTCGCGGCGGCGGCGAGTACTCCTCGGCCTGATGGCGGTGTTGAGTGCGACCGTGGGCGTCTGTGCCGTGGCCTTGATTCCCTGGTGGGCTGCCGCTATTCCGGGCGGACTGTTGGCGATTTTCGTCGTCGTGGCCCGGATTAGCGTGCGAATGATGCGGAAGAGCCTCGACGCGCGGTATCGCTCGATCCGCCGGGGAAGCGAAGAGCAGACGGTGTTCCTCAGCCGTCAAGAGGTGTCGACCGCCGGCACCGGAGGAGTCGCCAAAAACCAGAAGCCTTCAGCCTCGAAGTCTGGTGCGCTCTGGGATCCAGTGCCCATCACGATGCCGACGTACGTCTCCAAACCTCTGGCACCACGGACCGTACGGACGATCGATCTGTCCGGCCCTGGTGACGCGTCGTCATCGAGCGCCGAGGTCCCTGTGACGGCGGACGCGCCGCCGGTTCCTGAGGCGGAGCCGGTTGCGCCGGCCGACGAGGAACTCACAGAAACGCAGCAGGCCGCCACCGCCTGAGGTGGTAAAGTCTCGATGCTGATCGGCCCTGCCGGTCTCCGCGGGGCTATGGCGCAGTTGGTAGCGCGTCTCGTTCGCAACGAGAAGGTCAGGGGTTCGAGTCCCCTTAGCTCCACC
>DATFOP010000080.1:0-34111 GCA_035265505.1 Propionibacteriaceae bacterium
TCATCTCCGTCGGTCCGACATCGGCCGTTGTGGAGGTTGGCGGGCTAGGTGTGTTGGCCCTCTGCAGCCCGAACACTGTGGCGGCGTTGCGAGTGGGGCAGCAGGCGACGCTGGCCACCTCCCTTATCGTCCGCGAGGACGCCTTGACGCTGTACGGGTTCGCGAGTGTTGACGAACGCGAATTCTTCGAGCTCTTGCTCACCGCCACCGGCGTCGGCCCGAAGCTGGCGCAAGCCGCCCTGGCCGTGCTGAGTCCCGACGAGCTTCGGCACGCTATTGCGTCCGAGAACCTCCTCCAGCTGTGCAAGGTGCCCGGGGTGGGCCGAAAGGGCGCCCAGCGGATCGTTCTCGAGCTGAAGGACAAGATCAACACCGTGGGCACGGCTGAGTCTTCAGCCGGTACAACGCCTGAGCCGAACGCCTGGCGGGAGCAAGTCGCCTCGGGCCTGCAGGGCCTGGGCTGGTCGGCCAAGGATGCCGAGGCCGCCTGCGCGGAGGTGGACTACCTTGCACGGGAAGATCCGCAGATCAGTGTGGCTGCCTTGATGAGGGCCGCGTTGCGGGCCCTGGCCCGGAAGTAGCGGCGATGGGCAGCGACCATCAGCTCTCTGAGCTCACCTCAGCGGTGGCGGACCCCGACGAGCGGGCTGCCGAGTCGGTGCTGCGGCCCACCACGCTCCGCGAGTTTGAGGGTCAGCCACGCGTCAGTGAGCAGCTAGGGCTCGTGCTGGAGGCCGCCCGCCACCGCGCTGGTGTGCCTGATCATGTGCTGCTGTCCGGACCCCCTGGACTGGGCAAGACCACCCTGGCCCTGATCATTGCGAGCGAAATGTCGGCGCCGCTCCGCATCTCGAGCGGCCCGGCGATCCAGCACGCCGGGGACCTGGCCGCCATCTTGTCCGGGTTGGTTGAGGGTGAGGTCTTCTTCCTCGACGAGATTCACCGCATGTCGCGGCCAGCCGAGGAGATGCTCTATCTCGCCATGGAGGACTTCCGGGTCGACGTGGTGGTCGGCAAGGGACCCGGCGCGACCGCGATACCGCTGGACATCCCGCGCTTCACCCTCGTCGGTGCTACTACCAGAGCCGGGCTGTTGCCGGGCCCCCTGCGGGACAGGTTCGGCTTCACCGCGCAGCTCGACTTTTACGACACGACGGCGCTCGAGCACATTGTGCACCGCTCCGCCGCGTTGCTCGGCGCTCGGGTGGATGAGGAGGGGGCAGCTGAGATCGCCCGCCGATCGCGGGGCACGCCGCGGATCGCCAACCGGCTGTTGCGTCGAGTCCGCGATTTTGCCCAGGTCCGAGCTCGGGGTGAGGTCACTCGCGACGTTGCCCGCGCAGCACTCCAGCTCTACGAAGTGGATGAGCTGGGCCTCGATCGCCTCGACCGCGGCGTATTGGACGCGATCTGTCGCCGTTTCGACGGCGGGCCGGTGGGCCTCTCGACATTGGCCATCTCGGTCGGCGAGGAGCGCGAAACCGTCGAGGAAGTGGCCGAGCCATTTCTGGTCCGACAGGGTTTCCTGATGCGAACAGCGCGGGGTCGGCTGGCCACGCCAGCGGCATGGCGACACCTCGGCTTGACCCCGCCCGCTTCAGCGTCGAGCGATATCACCAGTCCACATCTCTTCGGCTGAGCCCGATCACAGGTCAGACTGGGTAGAGTACGCCGGTCGGCGGCATTCCGCCGGCCCCACTCGACGGATTGCCCGGAGCCATGAACTCATCGTTTTCCACCCTGGTGCTGGTCGGCCTCATGGTGTTCGCCTTTTACTTTCTGATCCTGCGTCCGCAACGGAAGCGCCAGCAGGCGCTGCAGCAGACCATGCGCGAGCTTGAGCCCGGCAGTCGGGTGATGCTCGGCAGCGGTCTGTTCGGCACGGTCCTCTCGGTGGGGGCGAAGCAGGTGGTACTGGAGATCTCCCCAGGTGCCGAGCTCACCGTTCTGAAACAAGCCATCACGCGGGTTGTCACCGAAGCGGACGAGGACATAGACGAGCCCGACGGCGAGTTCGACGATGAGACCATCGGCCACGAGCAGGAGATCGATTCATCTGCGCCCGACATCGCCCCTCATGAGACGACCCCTGAGCCGCCGGGGGACCCGCGCACCGGCCCGACGGGCAATAGGGAATAGTTTCGGTGGCAAGCCCAAGCGGCCATCCTGGCCGCACGCTGATCGCGCTTGCAGTGATCATTGCCGGCTTGGCCGGTTTGATGGCTCTCAGTAACAACTGGACGCCGAAGCTTGGCCTCGATCTCAGCGGCGGCACGACCATCACGCTGACCGCGGAGAACACCTCTGGCACGGGCCCTGTTGACCCCAACAGCTTGGAACTGGCCAGGACCATCATCCAGAAGCGCGTCGACAGCCTCGGGGTGGGTGAGTCTGAAGTCACCACCGCCGGCAACCGGCAGATCATCGTGAGCGTGCCGAACGTGCAGCAGGACGAGCTGGTGAAGCTGGTCGGGCAGACGGCGGTTCTGCGCTTCCGTCCTGTCTACGCTGCCGAATCCGTCACCCCGCCTGCGCCGGAACCTACAGCCTCGCCCAGCGGCGAGCCGTCCGCCGCGCCCAGCGGATCGGCATCCTCCGCTACCGAGGCACCGTCGCCCAGCGCGAGCGCCGGCGCGCCGTCGGCCAGCAGCGAGCCGAGCGCCAGCGCCACGGGAAACAACCGGCCGTTCGCCGGCTTGCCCACCGCACCGCCGGCCCCCACCACCCCCCGCCCCACCGTCGAAGGTCAGGGAACGCCTCCGGACAAGGCCATCGATTGGCAGCCCAGTGAGCAGGACCAAACCGACTTCGCCGCGTTCAGCTGCACCGACTCCGCCAAGCAGGCCGACGTCTCGGACCAACCGTTGTTCTCCTGCGATGAGGAGGGAACAGCGAAATACTTGCTGGGCCCCAGCTTGATCGAGGGCAAGCAGCTCAGCTCAGCTGTCGCGGGCGTACCGCAGAACGACGTCCGCTGGGTGGTGAACCTCGACTTCAACTCCGAGGGCGCCGTGGCCTTTGAGAGCGCGACCCGGACGCTTGCCGCACGCACCGATCCACAGAATCGGTTCGCCATCGTGCTGGACGGCGTGACGATCTCGGCGCCGTCGGTCAGCGCAGCCATTCCCGGTGGACGGGCCGAGATCTCTGGCAACTTCAACCAGAAGTCCGCCACCCAGCTGGCCGACGTCTTGAAGTATGGCGCGTTGCCGCTGTCGTTCGAGGTTTCCCAAGTAAGCAACGTCTCGGCCACCTTGGGTAAGGATCAGCTCCGGGCCGGCATGATCGCGGGGATCGTCGGTCTGGCACTGGTCGTGGGCTACTGCTTCTTGTACTACCGCGGCCTCGGCATCGTTGTCGTCACCTCGCTGGCCGTCGCGGCGGTGATCACCTACGAAGTGATGGTGCTGCTCGGCGAGTCGGTCGGCTTCGCACTGAACCTCGCCGGCATCGCTGGCGCGATTGTGGCCATCGGCGTCACCGCCGACAGCTTCGTCATCTACTTCGAACGGATCCGCGACGAGGTGCGGGAGGGCCGCAGCCTGCGAACTGCCGTCGAGACCGGCTGGCGGCGAGCTCGTCAGACCATCTTGATCGCCGACGCGGTGTCGTTGCTGTCAGCGTTGATCTTGTTCATACTCGCCATCGGTTCGGTCAAGGGCTTCGCCTTCACCCTCGGACTGACGACTCTGATCGACGTGTTGGTCGTCTTCATGTTCACCAAGCCGCTGCTCTCGCTGCTCGCCCGGACCCGCTTCTTCGGTGGGGGTCATCGGCTATCCGGTCTTGACCCCGGCCACCTGGGCGTGCGGTCGCTTCCGGGATCACGGACGCGCCGTGGGGTTCCGTTCGGCCGGCCGACGGGAGAGGTCGAGGCCTGATGTCAAAGCTCTCCCAGCTCGGTCATCGGCTCTACACCGGCGAGGTCTCCTATGACTTCCTCGGTCGCCGGCGCACCTGGTATCTCCTGTCCGGCGTCTTGATCGCCATCTCCCTCCTCGCTGTGCTGCTGCGCGGGTTGACCTGGGGCATCGAATTCAAAGGCGGTGCCGACTTCAAGGCTCCCACGACGGTGACCGCGACGAGCGTGGAGGAGATGCGAGTCGCACTGGAGTCCTCCGGGGTACCCGACTTGGACGAAGCGATCATCAGCACCATCGGAGACACCCAGATCCGCGTGCAGACCCGGACTCTCGATCCCACCGCTGAGGTGCCCAAAGTGCGGGCGGCCATCGCCTCCGAAGTCGGAATTCCCACCGATCAGGTGGCCTATAGCCTCATCGGCGCCTCCTGGGGCGGGCAGATCACTGAGCGCGCGCTGATTGCGCTGGCGGTGTTCCTGGCCTTGGTGGGCATCGTCATCTGGGCCTATTTCCGCAACGGCACAATGTCGGCTGCCGCGCTGATCGCCCTCGGGCACGACCTCATCCTGACCATTGGCATTTATGCGCTCGTCGGCTTCACAGTGACCCCCGCCACGCTTATCGGCGTACTGACCATCCTCGGCTATTCCCTGTACGACACGGTGGTCGTCTTTGACAAGGTGCGAGAGAACACCCGTGACATCAAGGCCAGCACGACCCGGACGTATTCGGAGGCGGCCAATCTGGCGGTCAATCAGGTGCTGGTGCGGTCGCTCAACACCACTGTGATCGGTGTGCTTCCGGTGGCGGCGCTGCTCTTCGCCGGTGCGGTGATCCTGGGGGAGGGACCGCTGAAGGATCTGGCGCTGGCCTTGTTCGTCGGCATGATCTCCGGTGCCTACTCTTCGATCTTCATCGCCACGCCGCTGCTGGCGCAGCTCAAGGAACGTGACCCGGACATGCAGAAGCTGCGTGCGCGCGTGATCAGCCGCCGGGAACGTGAAGGACAGAAGTCGGGAGCGGGGTTCCGGCGTCCGGCATCGACCGCCGAGGTGGATGACAACCACGCTGTGAGCCCGGCTCCCGTGGCGGCGTCAACCCTGCCTGCCGCGCCGGCCGCCGTGCCGGCTGAGGCGCGGTCGGCGCCCGCCACCGGTGATCGGGGTCTCCGGCGACCCCAGCCGCAGCACAGACCTCGCAGCCAGCGAAAGAAGTAGCCGTCGTGACCGGAGTCCAGATCGCTTCGCTCATCTCCGACGTGCCCGACTTCCCGAAGCCTGGGATCGTCTTCAAAGACATCACGCCGCTGATTCGGTCGTCGTCAGGATTCGCCGAAGCCATCATTCAGCTCGTGGCCGCCGCCCCGGACGAGGTGGACGTCGTCATGGGTATGGAGGCCCGCGGCTTCATCTTCGGGGCGCCAGTGGCCCTGGCATTGGGTGTCGGGTTCGTGCCCGTGCGCAAGCCCAGCAAGCTGCCCCGGGCGGCCATTACCGCCAGCTACGACTTGGAGTACGGCTACGAGACGCTGGCGGTGCACGCCGACGCGATCGCTCCCGGGGCGCGGGTGCTGATCGTTGATGATGTCCTGGCCACCGGCGGCACCATTGCCGCGACCGCGGATCTGGTGCGCCGGCTTGGCGCGCGACTCATGGGGGTCACGGTCGTGATGGAACTCGGTTTTCTGTCCGGCCGTGAGTTTCTCGCCCGCCGGGGAATTCGGAACGTCACGGCTTTGTGCGTTGCGGAGGCTTGAGCTGAGCATCCGAGATCCGTTCACCAGCCGAAACACCCGGTACGCCGACCGAAGCAGCCAGGCGCTGGTCAGACTGCCGGCTCGGACGCGATCACCGGCCGGAGAGCTGGCCCGTCGCGGGCTGGCCGCCGTCGCCTTGCTCGCCATCACGGTGACCCTGGTCTATGCCGACCGTGGTTCCTACACCGACAACTGGGACGGCAAGGTGAGCTTTATCGATGCCATCTACTACTCGACGGTGACGATCACCACAACGGGCTACGGCGACATCACGCCGGTGACACAGGGCGCTCGGATCCTCAACGCAGTGCTGGTCACCCCGCTGCGGATCGCTTTCTTGGTCTTGCTTGTCGGCACCACCTTGGAGGTGCTGGCCAACGAGGGCCGGCGCATCTTTCGAGACACCCGTTGGAGGCAGCGGATGCGCAATCATGTCGTCGTGGTTGGCTACGGCACCAAGGGGCGAAGTGCGGTGGACAGCCTGCTGGTGACAAACACGAACCCCGCCCAGATCGTCGTTATCGACAATCGGCCAGGAGTCGTGGCGGAAGCCAACCTCCGGGGGCTTGCGGCGATCGAGGGCGATTCCACCCGACGGGAAGTCCTGCGCCGAGCCGAGATCATCAAGGCCCGAGAAGTGATCATCACTCTGGACCGGGACGATTCGGCGATTCTGGTGACCTTGACGGTCCGACAGCTCAACCCGAGCGCCCACGTGGTGGTCGCCGTACGGGAAGAGGACAACGCCTCCCTCGTTCGGCAATCAGGGGCCAACGCGGTGATCACCTCCTCCGAGGCGGTCGGCCGACTCCTCGGCTTGTCTGCCGTGAGTCCCCATCTCGGCACCGTCATCGAAGATCTGCTGTCCTCCAATGAGGGGTTGGAGGTGGGCGAACGACAGGTCACGTCAGAGGAGGTCGGCAAGTCACCCGACGAGGTGAGGAGTGAGCGCGTCATTGCGGTGGTCCGCAACAAGACGCTGCGTCGCTTCTATGATCCGACGGTCGCGATCCTGCAAACCGGCGACCAGGTCGTGGTCGTGCGGCAGGCGCTCGATGAGACCTGACGCGAGGCGTCACGCAGTCGGCTGCTGTCGCGCCTAGACTGGACCGACGCCGTTCCACTCCGGATGACGGTCTGATGAGCGTAGAGGCGGGCAGGCAGCGACGAGAGATGCAGAAGTGAACGAGCCGCGGCAGGGCGCCCCGGCCACGGTGGCCAAACCGGCGGCGCTCGCGACGGGCAGGCGCGGCAACGCGCCGGTACCGCGGCGTGCGCTCCTGTCCGACTCCGCCGAGTCCCCGCCTGGTGGCCTCTCGCGCGCCCTATCCGAACTGACCGGGCCCCCGCCGGCGCCCCCTGCTGAGGTGCCTGCCGAAGCGCCGGCACGGACCGGCGGCCCCGAGCAGCCGCTGGTGAGGATGCGCCAGCGGATCGCTCGGCTGGGCAGCGCACGACCGCAGACCCCGGTGCTCGACCCGCTTTTCCGCATCGTGCGGGCGAACCACCCGAAAGCTGATCTCAACCTGATCGCCCGGGCGTACAAGGTGGCGGAGCGGTGTCACCGGGGTCAGGTGCGAATCAGCGGTGACGCCTATATCACCCACCCGCTATCAGTGACGACGATCCTCGCCGAACTGGGCATGACCGAGCCGACGTTGTGCGCGGCGTTGCTGCACGACACGGTGGAGGACAGCTCGTACACCCTCACCCAGCTCGCCCACGATTTCGGCGACGAGATCGCGCTGCTGGTCGACGGCTGCACCAAACTGGAGAAGATCAAGTACGGAGACTCGGCCAAGGCCGAGACCATCCGGAAGATGATCTTGGCGATGAGCCGCGACATCCGAGTGCTGGTGATCAAGCTGGCGGACCGGCTGCACAACATGCGTACCCTGAACCACCTACGACCCGACAAGCAGTCCCGGATCGCGTCGGAAACGCTCCAGATCTTCGCCCCGCTCGCACACCGGCTCGGCATGAACGCGATCAAGTGGGAGCTCGAGGATCTGGCCTTCGCCACCCTGCAACCGAAGATCTACGACGAGGTCGTCCGGATGGTTGCCGAGGCTGCGCCGAGCCGGGACGAGTTCTTGAAGCAGGTCATCGCCCAGGTGGACGCTGACCTGCGGGCGAACAAGATCAAGGCCACGGTCACCGGCCGGCCGAAACACTACTACTCCATCTACCAGAAGATGGTGGTCAGGGGGCGCGACTTCCAGGAGATCTATGACTTGGTCGGGCTGCGGGTGCTGGTCGATAGCCCGCGCGACTGCTATGCCGCGCTCGGCGCGCTGCACGTCCGTTGGAATCCGCTGCCGGGCCGGTTCAAGGACTACATTGCGATGCCGAAGTTCAACCTCTACCAGTCGCTGCACACA
This sequence comes from Propionibacteriaceae bacterium, assembly GCA_035265505.1. Lineage (GTDB taxonomy): Bacteria > Actinomycetota > Actinomycetes > Propionibacteriales > Propionibacteriaceae > Microlunatus. The sequence goes on from DATFOP010000080.1 coordinate 8,001, forward strand.
ACGGTGCTGGGCCCCGAGGGCAAGCCGGTCGAGCTCCAGATTCGCACCGATGAGATGCACCGCAAGGCCGAGTACGGGGTCGCGGCCCACTGGAAGTACAAGGAGACCAAGGGCGCAGCAGAAGGTGCCAAGGACGCCTCGGACCTGCGCTGGGTCCGCCAGCTCGCCGATTGGGGCAAGGAGACCAACGATCCGAGCGAGTTCCTCGATTCGCTGCGCTTCGAGATCAACTCGACTGAGGTCTACGTGTTCACTCCGAAGGGTGAAGTGGTCACGCTTCCGCAGGAGTCGACCCCCATCGATTTTGCTTACGCCATCCACACCGAGATCGGCAACAAGACCATCGGTGCCCGGGTGAACGGGCGGCTCGTGCCGTTGGAGTCGCAGCTGACAAACGGCGACATGGTCGAGATCCTGACCTCGAGGTCGGAGAACGCGGGTCCCAGTCGGGACTGGCTTGAGTTCGTCCGTAGCCCCCGCGCTCGCAACAAGATTCGCCACTACTTCACCCGGGAACGCCGCGAGGAGTCCATCGAGGCGGGCCGGGACGCGCTCGCCCGCCAGATGCGCAAAGCCGGCCTGCCGTTGCAACGGTTGCTGACCCTGGAGCACTTGACGGCAGTGGCCGGCTACTTCAAGCTGGCCGACGTCTCAAGCCTGTACGCGGCGGTCGGGGAGGGCCACGTCGGTCCCCAGGCGGTGGTCAACCGCCTGATCAGCGTCGAGGGCGGCGAGGACGCAGCGGCGGACGAGACCAGCGAGGACCGCGTTGTCCACGAGCGGCAGCGTCCGAGCGGCACCGCGCCGGACTCCGGCGTGCACGTGGTCGGCGCGTCGGATCTGCTGGTCAAGCTGGCGAAGTGCTGCACGCCGGTGCCGGGTGACGGCATCCTCGGCTTCGTCACCAAGGGCAGCGGAGTTTCGGTTCACCGAACGGACTGCACCAACGCTGGAAATCTGCGATCCGAACCGGAGCGGCTGGTCGGTGTCGAGTGGGCGCTGACTGCCAACAGCGCCTTCCTGGTCGCCATTCAGGTCGAGGCGTTGGACCGCAACCGGCTGCTGTCCGACATCACCCGGGCGCTGTCCGACCAGCATGTGAACATCCTCTCAGCGGCCTTGAACACCAGCCGGGACCGCATCTGTAAGGCCCGCTTCACGTTTGAAACCGCGGATCCGACCCATCTCGACCACGTCTTGGCCGCGGTCCGCGGCGTGCCCGGAGTGTTCGACGTCTACCGGATTCAGCAGTAAGTCATCGACTCCGCTCGGGGTCGAGCGGTCCGGACGTCAGCCGCCGAACTCGTTGGCGGTTCGCTGGGCTTGGGCCAGCCACTCGCGATACGTCGCGGCGGAGGCTGCGGCTTCCCGGGCGGTGCGCTCATCTCCGCGGGCCTCTGCCTGGGCCGCCTTGTCCTCCAGGGCGTCGATCTGGGCCTCGAGCTTGGCGGCGGTTTCCACGGCCCGGGCTCGCGCTTCGGGGTTGTTCCGCCGCCATCGTTCCTGCTCGGCGTCGGAGATCGCCTTCTCGATCGCCCTCAGCCGGAGATCTAGCGGACGAACCGCGTCCCGAGGAACCTTACCGATCGCGGTCCACCTTTCCAGCAATGCACGGTAGGCCGCCTTGGCGGCAGCGACGTCGGTGACCGGCTGCAGTTGCTCGCCCTCAGCGAGCAGCGCCTCCTTGGCGGCCAGATTGGATCGAAACTCCGAATCCTGCGCAGACAGGGCGGCCTGCTTGGCCCTGAAGAAGGTGTCCTGGGCAGCCCGGAACCGCTTCCACAAGATTTCGTCAACGTCACGCGGAGCCGGTCCGGCCGCCTTCCAGCGGGCCATCAGGTCTCGGTACCTGCTGGTTCCAGGCCCCCAATCGGTGGAATTGGCCAGCGCTTCAGCCTCCTCGACCAGTTGCTCCTTGATCACCCGGGAGCTTTCCCGCTGCTCGGCGAGGTGGGCGAATTGAGCCTTCCGCCGACGCGTATAGGTGGTCCGGGCACTGGAGAACCGATGCCAGAGCTCGTCGTCGGTAGCGCGGTCGAGCCGAGGCAGCGCCTTCCACTGCTCCAGCAGTGCACGGAAGCGGTTCACGCCGCCTCGCCAATCGTTCCCGGCGGCGAGCTTCTCGGCCTCGACGACGAAGCGCTCCTTGGCCTCGCGCGCCTCCTGCGTCTGTCGGGATCGCTCCGCCTTGCGCTCGGCCCGATGCTCGGCGATGACAGGCGCCAACGCGTCCAGCCGCTGCACCAGACCGTCCAGATCGCCGACGGCGTTCGCCTGGCTGACTGCTGCCCGCACTGTCTTGATCGAGGCGAGCGCATCGTCGGGGGACACGGTCTGGGAAGCGATCCGGGTCTCCAGCAGTGAGACCTCGAGCTCGAGTGACTGGAAGCGGCGAGTGAAGAAGGTCAACGCTTCCTCGGCCGGGACACCGGGAACCTGCCCCACGCTACGCTCACCGGTCTCGGTGCGGACGTAGACCGTGCCATCCGGGTCCACTCGCCCGAACGAGGCCGGAGCCGCGCCTTCACTCACGCATCAATCCTGCCCGATATTCTCGCTGGAGTGTTTATCGCGTCGTTCCCCGCCGGGCCCTGGCAGACCAACTGCTATGTGGTCGCTGGAGCCGTCGGCGGGGAGTGCCTCATCGTCGATCCAGGCATGGACGCGGCGGACGGAGTTGCTGACGTGATCAGTGAATACGGCCTCCATCCGGTTGCGGCGCTGCTGACCCACGGCCACCTCGACCACATGTTTTCGGTGACTCCGCTGTGCCGTCAGTACGAGGCGGTCTGCTGGGTGCACCCCGATGATCGGCAGCTGCTGATCGATCCGCTTCGAGCGATGGGGGAGGAGACACGGGTTCTGCTGTCCCGGCTGATCGGCAGCACCGTCGCGTTCGCCGAGCCCGACGACGTGCGCGAGCTGAGCGACGGGCTCGTGATCACCATCGCGGGGGTGGACTTCGAGGCCATTCACGCGCCGGGGCACACACCGGGGTCGATCATGTTTCGTAGCCCCTACGAGCCCGAGGCGGCCGATCCCGGCGCGTCTGAGGTCAACTCCGTCCTGTTCTCCGGAGACGTCTTGTTCGCGGGCTCGATCGGTCGGACTGATTTGCCAGGCGGCAGCCAGGCCGACATGCTGAGAAGCCTGCGGACGAAGGTGCTGCCGCTGCCCGACAGCGTTGCGGTCCTGCCCGGCCACGGCCCGCAGACCACGATCGCCCGAGAACGAGCCGGCAACCCGTACCTGCAAGATCGGCATCTGGCAGCGTCGGCCTAGGAGTTGTGCGTTGAGTCGCCCCAAGCCGCTGTCCGGTTTCCCGGAGTTCACACCGGAGGCTCGCATCGTCGAGCAGTTCGTGCTCGACCGGCTGCGGGAGACCTTCGAGTTGCACGGCTTTGCGTCGATCGAGACGCGGGCAGTGGAGCCGATCGACCGGCTGGCCAAGCAGGGCGAGATCGACAAGGAGGTATACGTCCTGCACCGTCTGCATGCCGAGCCGAACGCCCCGGCCGAGCTCGGCCTGCACTTCGACCTCACCGTGCCGTTCGCCCGCTATGTGCTGGAGAATGCCCACCAGCTGCACTTTCCGTTCCGCCGCTACCAGATCCAGAAGGTCTGGCGGGGGGAGCGGCCGCAGGAAGGCCGCTACCGGGAGTTCACTCAAGCCGACATCGACATCGTCGACACCGAGACGCTCGCCGCTCACCACGACGTGGAGCTGCCGCTGGTCACCCTGGCGGCCCTGGAGCGATTGCATGTCGATCTGGGCCTGCCCCCTGTCCTGATGCGGGTGAACAACCGCCGGCTGGCACAGGGCTTCTATCGTGGACTGGACATCTCCGACCCGACGGCAGTGCTCCGGCAGGTCGACAAGATCGACAAGATCGGTGCCCAGCAGGTGGCGGACCTCCTGGTGTCCGAGGTGGGGCTCACCGCATCGCAGGCCAAGATGTGCGTGGCATTGGCTGAGATCAATTCGGCCGACGAGTCGTTCGTCGATTCGGTACGGGCGCTGGATGTCAACCACCCGGAACTGGACGCCGGCCTCGAGCTGCTGTCCGCGGTGGTTGCCACCGCACGCGCCTACGTGCCCGGCCGGCTGATTGCCGATCTGCGGATCGCCCGTGGTCTGGACTACTACACCGGCACGGTTTACGAGACGCACCTGGTCGGATTCGAGTCCTGGGGATCCATCTCTTCGGGCGGCCGCTATGACGCGCTGGCCAGCGACGGCCGGACCACGTATCCGGGCGTTGGCCTGTCCATCGGAGTCACCCGGCTGCTGGCACCCCTGTTCGCTCGAGGCATGCTCACCGCGTCCCGGCCGGTACCGACCGCGATTCTTGTCGCGGTCGACGCCGAGGACACTCGGGCCGACGCGATCGCGGTCGCTGCACAGCTGCGGGCTCGGGGGATTGCGACCGAAGTGGCGCCAAGGGCCGACAAGTTCGGTCGTCAGATCCGCTACGCCGCCCGGCGTGGCATCCCCTATGTGTGGTTCGGTTCCGCGGTCGGTGAGGTGAAGGATCTGCGTACGGGCGAGCAGGTCCCGGCCGACGCCAGCAACTGGACTCCGCCAGAGGATGATCGGCGACCGCGGGTGATCGCGACGAGCTCATGACCAGTCACCCGATATTGGCCAGTGCCGACAGTGAGGTCTTCACCTCGCTGCTGAAACGCCCCAGTTCACGTGCCGACCGCTACGCCATGGGCAAGGCGCTACGCCAGGCGGTACCGCGCAAGAAGCTGTCCGGCTGGCGGATAACGAGCGAGGGTCGAAATCCGGTTCAGCTCATTCACGACTCGCATGAGGGACGACTGGACTGGCTGATACCGGTCCGCTTGGCACGGATGGTCAGCTCGCCGTACGGCTTCCTGCGAGGGACCGCGATCGTGATGGCCTCGGACGTGGCCAAACTTCCGGCTACCGGCATCACACCGGTGGTTTGCGGGGACTCCCATCTTGGCAACTTCGGTTTCTATGCCTCGCCCGAGGGCGAGCTGGTGCTCGACCTCAACGACTTCGACGAGGCGCATCCTGGCAGTTGGGAATGGGACTTGCGGCGGCTGGTCGCCAGCATCTTCGTTGCCGGCCGGGAGAACGGGGCCAGCGATGAGGAGTGCCACGCTTCAGTGCTTGCCTGCGTCGCCGCCTACCGCGACGAGGTGCGCTTCCTTGCCGAGCAACCGTTGCTCTTGCGCAGCTTCAATCGGCTTGACGTCGGGAGGCTGCACGAAACGGCAACCGAGAAGTCGTTGCGCGATGAGATCGAACGCTCGGCCAAGCGTGCCCGGACCCGCACCAGCGACCGAGCCCTGCCACGGTTCACCGCTGAGCACGAGGGAAAGCGAAGGATCGTGGAGGAACCGCCATTGATCACCCGAGTGAGCGAGGAGGACGCAGAGGCGATCGGCGCGGGGCTCGACGCCTACCTGCTGACCCTGGCCCCGCACTGGCGCCGGGTGCTGGGTGGCTACACGCTGGTCGATATCGCGCACAAGGTTGTCGGCGTCGGCAGTGTGGGGCTCCGCGCGTACGTCGCTCTGCTCGAGGGCAGCAGCCCCGACGACGTGGTGTTCTTGCAGCTCAAGCAGGCACGGCGCTCGGTGCTGGCTCCGTACGTGCACGGCGAGTCGGCCTGGCACGCCCATCAAGGCCAGCGGGTGGTCGAGTATCAGCAGGCGTTGCAGACGGTGAGTGATCCGCTGCTGGGCTGGACCACCATCGGCGACCACCAGTACTACGTGCGCCAGTTCCGCAACATGAAGGGCACCGTGGCGCTCGATGCGATCGACGCGGCTGCCCTCAGCGACTATGCGGGGATCGTCGGTCATCTGCTTGCCAAGGGTCACGCGAGAACAAGCGGAGCATCGATGATCGCGGGCTATGCCGGAGTCTCGGACAAGCTGGATCAGGCGCTGGCGAGCTTCGCGCGTGCCTACGCGGATCAGACCGAGGCCGATCACGCTCAGCTGGTAGACGCTGTGCGCAAGGGACAGGTGTCGGTTGCCGAAGGTGCCCTGGAGGTGTCGGGGTCGTCTTTCCGGTCGTAGCCGTCGTCAGCGCGGACGGTTCGGTCGCCAGAGCACGACGAGACCAATAGCCACCAAGGCCCCGGCGACGAGCAGCACCACGCCGCCGATCGCCAGACCACGGGTCACGGCACGGTCGGCGTTGATCGACTGCTCTTCCCGGTCGGAGGCGCCGTCGAGCGGGGGACGGGCCTCGCCCAGGATCGCCGGGGCAGTGCCGGAGGGAACATTGCCGCTGCACAAGGTGGTCATGAGGCGCTGTACCGTCTCGTTGCCGCTTCCCTCGATGCCCTCGACGGCAAAGATCACCCAGGTGCTGCCGATCTTGGGATCCAGGCCGCAGGCCGTGGCCTCCTTCGGCGAGGCCACCACCTGTTCCTGGTGGACTGCGCCCTTGTAGACCGCGTCGACCTGGAACCGGATATCGGTACGAGCCTCCGCGCGCCGACCGACCGAGTGCTTTTCCAGCACAGTTCCGCGGAACACCGCCGTCGACTGGCGCAACGCCCGGTCAATGGAGATGCCGGCACAGTCACAGGCGTACGCCTTTCCCGGCGGAGCGACCACGGCGGCGAAGACGCCGAGCATGACGGCGGCCACGAACCCGAGCAGTCGCACGGAGAGGCTCGTCACAGTGGCCAGTCTTGGCGGCCGTACGGTCGAAGACAAGGCCGGCCTACGCTTGGCCGTATATGACAGCGACGAAATTCGCGTGGCGCGATTTGCTCACCGATACGCATTCGCCTGCAGCCGAAAGAGCTCCGCGTAGAGGCCGCCTTGGCGCATGAGTGGGTCATGGCTGCCGATTTCGGCGAGCCGAGAGCCGTCCAGCACGATGATCAAGTCCGCCATTCGCACGGTGCTGAAGCGATGCGAGACCAAGATCGTGATGCCCCCTACGGCGGTGCTCCGCGCCGCCTCGGCGTAGCTTTCGAACAGCGCATGTTCGGTCTCGGCATCCAATGCCGCCGTGGGCTCGTCGAGGACCATCAGTAGGGGCTCCTCGCGCATATAGCCTCGGGACAGCGCCAGCTTCTGCCACTGACCGAAGCTCAGTTCGTGTCCGTCCGGCCATGTCGGACCCAGTTGGCTTTGTAGGCCCTCGGGAAGTCGTTCCACCACATCGGCCGCGCCGGCCCGGCCCACGGCCCGAGACACTGCAGGTTCATCGTCGAGCCGGGGCAGGTCACCCAATCCGATACTGCGCTGCACGGTGAATTCGAAGCGGTAGAAGTCTTGGAAGGCACCAGTGACCCGAGCTCGCCATTCGTCGGCGGGCATCCGGCGCAGCGGTCGGCCGTCGATGAGCACTTCACCCGAGCTCGGCTCGTACATCTTGGTCAACAGCTTGACCAGCGTTGACTTCCCGGCCCCGTTCTCCCCGACGATGGCGACCACCGAACGAGGAGGAAGGTGCAGCGTGATGTCGTCAAGGGCCAGTCGCTTGGTGCCGGGATAGGAGAAGCTCACCCGACTGAGTTCGATCCCGCGGGTCAGCCGGTAAGGGACCTCGACGTCGTTCTGAGCGGTGAGCGAGTCGGCGTAGTCCTCCAACCAGGCCAATCGGCGGGCGCCGTCCATCCAGATGCCGCGCAGGAAGCCGATCTCGCCGATGGTCGCCCCGACGTAAGCCGAGAGCTGGGCCCCGGCCGCCAGAATGAGCAGGACCGATCCCACTGGTGCCTGCAGGCCGGCGGCGACGAAGACGACGGCGCCCACGTAGGCCAGAGCGAAGACCGCCCAGGCGCCAGACAGCGAGGCGGCCGTCACCCAGCGGGCGCGCGCAATGGGGGAGAACCAGCGCCGCCATTCCTGTCGGCGTCGGGGGGCCAGCTGGGGTGCGATGCCGGTCACCCGGACTTCCTTTCCGGCCTCTGGTCCGGTGGCCAGGCGGAAGAAGTGCTCGGCGAGCCGGCCGTATGGGGCACATTGCTCCTCGATCCGGCGTTCCGCCGCCGGGCGGCGGGCCGAGCTGACGACCGTCGGCACGGCGAATGCCGCCAACAACAGAAGCGCCGGATGGATGGAGGCCAGCAGTGTCAGGGTGATGGCGAGCCGGACCAGCCAGCCGAGCGTGTTGAGCACGGAGGCGTACATGTGGTCCAGCACGAAGATCTGGGTGCGCAACACCTGCAGCCGATCGAGGTAGTCCGACCTCTCCTGATGTTCGAGGCCCGTCACTGATGCCTGCAGCGTGGCAACGTGCGTCTCGAGTGCCACCGTCACCCGATCGCGGAATCGGCGGGTGAGCCGGGCATTCAGCACCGTCAGCAGCCAGGTCAGGGTGGCAGAAACGGTCATCAGCCCCAGCACGATCCAGATTGTCGTCGTGTCCCGGGCGATCACGGCATTTCCGAGGAGGTTGAGCCAGAGCGCGAACAGTGCGTCCGGGATGCCCACGACCAAGGTCAGCAGGACGACGAGCATCACCATTCGGGGTTGGTGCGAGTAGCCGAGCTTGCACAGTCGCCACATCGAGGAGAGGGCCGGGGGAAGCTCGTCGACCCCAGTCCGGTGGCGGCGGTGAGGATCAGAGGACATCGAAGACCGCTCCTTCTTCGTCCATCGTCGCCTCGAACCGCTTGGCCTGGAGGTCGAACATCCTCCGGTAACGACCGTCTTCGGCCATCAGCTCTTCGTGGCTGCCGAGTTCGATCACCCGACCGTGTTCGAGCACACAGATCAGGTCGGCGTGCCGGACCGTGGAGAAGCGGTGAGAGATCAAGATCGTGGTCACCTGTCGAGTGGCCACCAGGACCCGGTCGAAGACCTCTGCCTCACCCCGCACGTCAAGCTGCGCCGTTGGCTCGTCGAGCAGGACCAGTCCGGAGCCCCGCCGGACTGCGCACAGCGCACGAGCGAGGGCGACCCGCTGCCACTGCCCGCCGGAGAGGTCCGTGCCGCCGGGGTAGCCCTTGGCCAACGGCGTATCCAGCTCGGCGAGTCGGTCGGCGCCGGCATCGGCGAGCGCGGCTCGTACGTCTTCGTCACTCGCTGTGCCGCCCGGGTCGACGTTCTGCCGGAGGGTCAACTCGAAACGAACAAAGTCCTGGAAGACGGCAGTGATTCGGCTCCGCCAGGCCTCGACGTCGAACAATCGAAGATCGATCCCGTCCACCTCGATGGCGCCCGAGGTGGGGTCGTAGAGGCGGCACAGCAGTTTGGCGAGGGTCGTCTTGCCAGCACCGTTCTGACCGACGATGGCGATTGACGTCCCAGCCGGAATGCTGAGATTCAGGCCGTCGAAGATCAACCGATCCGTGTCGGGATATCGGAAGGAGAGGTCTCGGGCAACGAGGCTCTGGGCCGGGTGACCGCTGGGATGCGGACCTTGACCAGGTACGGGGGCCAGGGCGCCCCGCCGCGCCATCGCCGGCGCCAGGCGCTCGACCGCCGCCACGGGGGCCGCCGCGCCATCGAGTGCCCAACTGAAGCCACCGAACGCGATCCGGCCGATCGCGCTCGCCACCACCGCAAACGTCACCAGCCGATCCAAAGGCAGGGCGCCGGTGCTCGCCTGCCAGCCCAACCCTGCGAAGACAGCCGCGTTGCCGACCAAGATCAAGATCAAGCACCAGGCGACAGGCTTTTCCCGCAAGCGAGTGGCCCGATACTGCAGTTCGAACAGCAGCTGGCGGCGCTCCACGAAGCGATCGACAACCCAGCCCGGCAGACCGAAGAGTCGGACCTCCTTCGCCGGTTGGGGGTCCACGGCGAGCCGGTACGCGTACTCGGCATCACGTTGTGCAGAACGCACCGGCGCGGTGTTGCGATCCTTCCAGACCCCGCTCTCACGCAGTAGCCAGTGGGTGGAGCCCCAGGCGATCACCAAGACCACCGGCGCCCACCACGCAAAGCCGGCCAAGACCACCGCGGCGCCAAGGCCGGCCACGACGCCGACCAGACCATCGGAGACGAACTGCACGTTCAGCGACATGGGGGGCGCCGTCTGGCCGCGATCGAAGTCGCGTGCCACAGTGAGGTCTTCGCGCAACGCCGGATCCTCCAGGTGACCGATCCCCGGCGGGATGACGCAGCTGCTCATCAGCGACTCGTTGAGCCAGGCAGAGACCAGATCGCCCAAGTTCTGGCTGGCCGCGATCCGGATCGGACCCACCACCTGCTGGACCACGAAGACCACTCCCACGAGGACCAGTGGACCGGCGAGCGGCGCTCCTGACTGAACCGCGCCCACGGTCCGGCCCATGGCGATCGCGAAGACCGCGGGTAACGTACCGGCGAGCAGCAGCAGCGCCCACCACGCAAGGGCCAAGCGACGATGGGCCTTGGGCAGCACAGCGAAAAACTTCCACTCCTGCCGCTCTCGGAGCCGGGACCGCACAAGCCGACTCTGCCACGACGCACCGACGGGACTCGTGATCGGGAGCCGCTGATCGGGAGCCGCTGAGCGGCCTGGCCGCACCAGCACCTTGTGCTCATCCTGAGCTTGCGTGCCAGCGTAAAACTCCGGCGGCGAGAAGGTCGTCGACCCGTAAGATGTGACGTTCGTACTCGTCGAGATGGAGGCACGTTGATCCGCACCCACGACGCCGGCAGGCTGAGCGCGGAGCAGGCTGGGACCCAGGTCACGCTGGCCGGATGGGTCGCCCGGCGGCGAGACCACGGCGGGGTCGCCTTTATCGATCTGCGCGACGCCTCCGGTGTGGTGCAGGTGGTCGTGCGCGATGAGATGCTTTCGGCCTCCGGGGCTCACGAGCTGCGGAACGAGTACTGCCTCCAGATCGTCGGTGAGGTCGCCTTGCGACCCGAGGGAAACGCCAACCCTGACCTGCCAACGGGTGAGATCGAGGTGGTCACGACCCGGCTGGAGGTATTGAGCCCATCCGACACGCTGCCGTTCCAGATCGACGACCGGGTGAGCGTGGGCGAGGAAACCCGGCTGAAGTATCGCTACTTGGACCTCCGCCGGCCCGGGCCGGCGGCGGCTATCCGGTTGCGCAGCGAGGTCAACCGGGTGGCGCGTACGGTGCTGAGCGATCGGGAGTTCGTCGAGGTCGAGACGCCGACGCTCACGCGCTCGACGCCGGAGGGGGCGCGGGACTTCCTGGTACCGGCGCGGCTCAAGCCCGGCTGCTGGTACGCATTGCCGCAGAGCCCTCAACTGTTCAAGCAGCTGCTGATGGTGGGTGGTCTGGAGCGGTACTACCAGATCGCCCGGTGCTACCGGGACGAGGATTTTCGCGCCGACCGCCAGCCGGAGTTCACCCAGCTGGACATCGAGATGAGCTTCGTCGACCAGGACGATGTCATTGAGCTCACTGAGAAGTTGATCACCGAAATCTGGAAGTTGATCGAAGCGGACGTGACGACTCCGATGTCACGGATGACGTACGCCGACGCGATGAACCGTTACGGCACCGACAAGCCGGATCTGCGCTTCGGCCACGAGCTTGTCGAGCTGACCACGTATTTCGCCGAGACGCCATTCCGAGTGTTCCACGCCGACTACGTAGGGGCAGTCGTCATGCCGGGTGGGGCGAACCAGCCACGTCGGCAGCTGGATGCGTGGCAGGAGTTCGCCCGATCTCGAGGCCATCGCGGTTTGGCGTACGTGTTGGTCGGCGAAGACGGCGAGCTGGGCGGGCCGGTCGCCAAGAACCTGTCGGAATCCGAGCGTGCGGGCCTGGCGGAGCAGGTCGGCGCCAAGCCGGGAGATTGCGTCTTCTTTGCGGCCGGCCTGCGCTCGCAAGCCCAGGGCCTGCTTGGCGCCACCCGGCTGGAAATCGGGCGGCGTCTGGGGCTGATCGACGAATCGGCGTGGGCGTTCACCTGGATCGTGGACGCGCCGCTGTTCGAGCCGGCGGCTGAGGCGGTCAAGGCCGGCGACATCACGGTCGGTACAGGTAGCTGGACCGCGGTCCACCATGCCTTCACCTCACCGAAGCCGGAGTCGATGGACAGCTTCGACACCGATCCGGGTTCGGCGCTGGCCTACGCGTACGACCTCGTGTGCAACGGAAACGAGATCGGCGGCGGTTCCATCCGTATCCATCGCCGAGACATCCAGGAACGGGTCTTCGCCGTCATGGGGCTCGGCAAAGAGGAGGCACAGGAAAAGTTCGGCTTCCTACTCGACGCGTTCAACTACGGTCCACCGCCACACGGCGGAATCGCCTTCGGCTGGGACCGGATCTGCGCCCTGCTCTCCCGCACCGATTCGATCCGCGACGTCATCGCCTTCCCCAAGTCCGGAGGCGGGGTCGATCCGCTGACCGACGCTCCCGCGCCCATCACCGCGGAACAGCGCAAGGAAGCCGGCGTCGACGTCCGTGCCGACCCGGTCGGCTGATCAACGCGGTCGGCTGATCAACGCGACATCCATGACCGGGTACTTGCGGTCTAGATGTTCACATGCACATCAAGCACGTCAGCGGGCAAGGTAGCCGCCGTCCACGGCGTAATAGGTACCGGTGACGAAGGACGCGGCGTCGCTCGCCAGCCAGGCCACGAGCTCGGCGACTTCCTCTGACCTGCCCAGTCGCTGCAAGGCGTGTTGGGTGGCCAGAAAGTCCAAAGTCGGCTGATCGAGATTCTGCTCGAGCAATGGCGTCAGAATGAAGCCTGGTCCGACGGCGTTGACCCGCACACCGTCCGCCGCATGCTCCCAGGCTGCGGCCTTGGTGATGCCGACCACGCCATGCTTGGCGGCGACGTAGGCGCTGGACATGGTGAAACCGACCTGACCCAGGATCGAGGCCATGTTGATCATCGACCCGCCTCCGTTGCGTTTCATAGCGCGGATTCCGGCACGCTGGGTGTAGAAGACGCCGTCGAGGTTGACCCCGATGACCTGGTGCCAGGCGGCGTCGCTGTACTCCGCCGACGGCTTCGCCTCCCCACCGATGCCCGCATTGGCCACCACAACGTCGACTCGGCCGAACACATTCGCTACCTCTTCCATCGCCGCGTCGACGCGCGCGGAGTCGGCGACATCCACCACCGCCGTGTGTGTCTTTCGGCCGTACTCCTCGACAGACGTCACTGCCGCCGCCAGCGCATCCTCGGACAGGTCCCAGATGGACACCGCTGCTCCGGACCGGGCGAGGGCGCGAGCGCAAGCCAAGCCGATGCCCGAAGCACCGCCGGTCACCACAGCGACCCTGCCGTCCAGTTCGTAATTGATCATGAAGGCCTCCTCTGTTCGCTGTTATAGCAGACTTCCGCAGCGTTGGATGCAGGCATTGGTCGGTGTTGTGCGGGGCCGAAGGTCACACAGGCGGCATCGCTGGAAGCAGCGGGCTCGGCGGCGATGTTCGGCAAGGTCAGACGCACAATCGATCCCCGCGTCTTTGTCGTGCGAGTATCGGCGAATGAGTGAGGACTTGTTCGGCGAGGTAGCCGCCGTACAACCACCGGGCGTTGGCGGCAGCCTGTCTGAGCCGGCGCGTACCGGCCTACCGCTGGCGGTGCGGATGCGGCCGAAGTCGGTTGACGAAATTGTGGGCCAGCAGCACCTGCTCCGCGCGGGATCGCCCCTCCGCCGGCTGGCCGAAGGCGAGGCCATGTCTGTGTTCTTGTGGGGCCCGCCAGGTACCGGCAAGACGACGATCGCGTATGTGGTCTCTCAGAGCACCAACCGGCGGTTCGTCGAGATCTCCGCGGTGACGGCCGGGGTGAAGGAAGTGCGAGCCATCCTCGATCAAGCGCGGCGCGACCTGCGCAACGGCAAGGAGACGGTGCTCTTCGTGGACGAGGTCCACAGGTTCAACAAGGCGCAGCAGGACGTTCTGCTGCCCGCCGTGGAGAACAGGTTAGTCACCTTGATCGCCGCCACCACGGAGAACCCGAGCTTTTCGGTGATCTCGCCCCTGCTGTCTCGCTCGTTGCTGCTCACCCTCAAGCCACTGGAAGACAATGATCTCGCCGTACTGCTTGATCGCGCCCTCAGCGAGGAGCCGGGGTTGGCCGGAGCGTACGTGCTGGACGACGATGCCCGCGCGATGATCTTGCGGCTGGCCGGGGGTGACGCCCGCCGCGCCCTGACCTATCTGGAGGAGGCAGCAGCTGGCCTGGCTGCCGGGACTGAGCCTGGCGAGGATGAAGCCGCGGCCGTTCGACAGGCTCAGGAAGCGGATCCACAGGCTCGGCGAATGCAGGTGATCACACCGGAGGCGGTGGAACGCGCGGTCGACAAGGCGGCAATCCGGTACGACCGCGACGGCGACCAGCATTACGACGTGATCAGCGCGTTCATCAAGTCGATCCGCGGTTCCGACGTTCACGCTGCGCTGCACTATCTCGCCCGCATGATCGCTGCCGGGGAGGACCCGCGCTTCATTGCGCGTCGCCTGGTGATCTTGGCCTCGGAGGACATCGGGTTGGCCGACCCGACGGCCCTGCAGACTGCAGTTGCCGCCGCCCACGCTGTGCAATTCATCGGCATGCCCGAAGGCCGGATCAACCTTGCCCAGGCCGTTATCGCGTTCGCTCTCGCGCCCAAGTCCAACGCCGTGATCATGGCGGTCGATGCGGCGCTCGCCGACGTCAATGCCGGTCGGATCGGCCTGGTTCCTCCCCATCTGCGTGACGCGCACTATCCGGGTGCGAAGAAGATCGGCCACGGCCAGTCCTATGTCTATGCCCACGACGAACCGCACGGCATCGCCGCTCAGCAGTATCTGCCGGATGAGCTGATCGACGCTCGGTACTACGAGCCGACCGATCACGGCGCCGAAGCGGCGACGGCGGAACGGTTGAAGCGGATCGAGGGATTACTCAGGCGCGAATAGAGTCGATCTGCCTCCTCGCAACGTGCCTCACCTCGGCCACGGAATCCGGGCGCGCTGGGCGGCGGTGGGCGGTAGGGTCGTCGAGGCACGCGGGAGCGTGCCACCCGCCGCTCGTTACACCGACACGGAGAAGCCGCATGTCAGTAGGGGAGATCGCCGGCCTGGTCGCCGCCATCGCCTTCGTTGTTCTGGTGGCCCTCACGGCCGTACCGCTGCTGAAACTCGGTCGGGTACTGGAAGAGGTCCGCCTCGCGGTTCGCGACATCGGTCATGAGTCGGTGCCGATCCTGACCGAGCTGCGCGGCACGGTCCGAGCGACCAACGAGGAGCTCGAGAAGCTGAGCCTCGTCACCGAGGACGTGGCCAAGGTGAGCAGCAACGCCACGGTGGTAAGCGAGAATGCGGCCCAGATGACCACGTTGTTCCGGGCGACGCTCAGCGGGCCGCTGATCAAGACGGCAGCATTGACCTACGGCGTGCGGAAGGCGCTGCGCGGTGACTCGGGCATCGTCCGGCCCCGGCGAGGCAAAAGAGGTAGGTAGATGGTCAAGCGATTCTTCTGGTTCGCGATCGGCGCCGGTTTTGCCCTCTTCGTCTACGTGAAGCTGCGCGGCTACCTGAGGCGCGCCAGGCCGTCGGTCATTGGCAGCCGGGTCGCCGACTCGGCCGCTGGTGTCGGGGATCGAGCGCAAGACTTCGTCGGTCGGGTCCGAGCTGCGATGGCCGAACGGGAAGCCGAACTCCGCGAGGTCTTCGATGAGCGCCGCGGCGTCGAACGGTTCGACGTACCCGAGTAATGCTTTGCCGCCCACCTAAGGAAAACCACCGATGAAAACCGCCGAGATCCGGCGCCGGTTCCTGGACTTCTTCGCCGACCGCGGCCACGAGGTCGTCCCGTCAGCACCGCTGCTCTACAACGACCCGACCCTGTTGTTCGTCAACGCCGGCATGGTGCCCTTCAAGTCCTACTTCACCGGTGCCGAGACGCCACCCTTCGATCGGGCAACGAGTGTGCAGAAATGCGTTCGAACCCTTGACATCGACGAGGTCGGCAAGACCACCCGGCACAACACGTTCTTCCAGATGAACGGCAACTTCTCCTTTGGCGACTACTTCAAGGCAGAGGCCATTCGCTACGCCTGGGAACTGGTGACCGGCTCGATAGACGAAGACTGCCTCGGATTCGACCCGAACAAGATCTGGGTCACCGTGCTGCACTCCGACGACGAGGCGGCCGCGCTCTGGGCGAGCATTGCGGGCCTGCCGCCGGAGCGGATCCAGCGCCGGGGTCTGCTGGACAACTACTGGAACATGGGCGTGCCCGGACCCGGCGGCCCGTGCAGCGAGATCTACGTCGACCGGGGTCCGGCGTACGGGCCGGACGGCGGCCCCGTTGTGGATGAGGATCGCTTCCTCGAGATCTGGAATCTCGTCTTCATGCAGGAGGAGTTGTCAGTCGTCCGGGCGAAGGACGACTTCGATGTCGCCAGCGACCTGCCGCGGAAGAACATCGACACCGGCATGGGCCTGGAACGGGTGGCCTTCCTGCTCCAAGGCGTGGACAACCTGTACGAGATCGACCAGGTGTTTCCCGTATTAGCCCGTGCGGCCGAGATGTCGGGCAAGACCTACGGCCGACATCACGATGACGACGTGCGGCTGCGCGTCGTCGCCGACCACATCCGGTCAGGACTGATGTTGATCACCGACGGCGTCACGCCCGGCAACGAGGCGCGCGGATACGTGCTGCGCCGGCTGCTGCGCCGCGTGGTACGTGCAATGCGTCTGCTCGGCGTTGCCGATCCGGTGCTGCCCGAACTCCTGCCAGTGAGCCGCGATCTGATGGCGGAGTCCTATCCCGAGGTCGAGCGGGACTGGGCCCGAATATCTGCCATCGCGTACGCCGAGGAAGACGCCTTCCGAAGGACGCTCACGGCCGGCACCCAGATTTTCGATCTTGCCGTCGCGGACGCGCGACGCGACGCGCAGACCGTGCTGTCCGGTGAACGGGCCTTCCAGTTGCACGACACGTACGGCTTTCCGATCGAGCTCACCCTGGAGATGGCCTCGGAACAAGGGTTGGTCGTCGATGAGGCCGGCTTCCGGAAGCTGATGCAGGAGCAGCGCGATCGTGCCAAGGCCGACGCGAAGTCCAAGAAGGCCGGCGCCCAGGCGGTTGAGGTTTACCGCAACCTGCGCGATCTCGGGGAAACACCCTTCACCGGGTACAGCGAATTGGCCACCGAATCGAACGTGCGGGGAATCGTGGCCGACGGTGAGCTGGTCGAGGCGGCCGAGGAGGGTGACGTGGTCGAGGTCGTCCTCGAACGCACCGCCTTTTACGCCGAGTCCGGCGGCCAGGACTCCGACGCCGGCGTGATCACCGGCGACGGCGTGTCGCTGGAGGTGGTCGACGTGCAGCGCCCAGTGAAGGGCCTGATCGTGCATCGAGTCCGGATCACCAAGGGCGAGCTGCTGCGAGGCGCTCCGGTGTTGGCCGCCGTGGACGGTGAGTGGCGCCTGGGCGCCTGTCAGGCGCACTCGGGTACGCATGTCATGCATGCGGCCCTCCGGCAGGTGCTGGGGCCGACCGCTCTGCAGAGCGGTTCGTACAACAAGCCTGGCTACCTCCGGCTGGACTTCGCCTGGCAAAGCGGGCTTTCGCAGCAGATCCGCGAGGCGGTCGAGGAGGCGGCAAATTGGGCGATCCGCGCCGACCTCAACGTCACCGCCACCTACATGCCGCTCGCGACTGCACGGGAGATCGGAGCCCTCGCCTTGTTCGGCGAAACGTACGGCGAGGAGGTCCGGGTCGTCGAAATGGGCGGGCCCTGGTCCCGTGAGCTCTGTGGCGGCACGCACGTGCAGCACGCGTCCCAGATCGGCCTGGTGACCATCACCGGCGAGTCGTCGATCGGCTCCGGCGTCCGGCGGGTGGAGGCTTTCGTCGGCATCGAAGCGTTCCATTACCTGGCCAAGGAGCGGGCGCTCGTGCTCGGCCTCACCGATGCCCTGAAGGTCCAGCCGGACCAGCTCATCGACAGGGTGGCCAAGCTCGTGGCGCAGCTCAAGGCGGCCGAGAAGCAGATCGCCGACCTGAAGAGCGCCCGGGTGCTCTCCGATGTCTCGAGCATCGTCGCCACCTCGCGCGACCTGTGGGGCGTGGGTTATATCGCGCATCGTGCAGATGGAGTTTCTGGTGGCGATCTGCGTACGCTCGCCGTTGAGATCCGCAATAGGGTCCAGAACCAGCCGGCGGTGGTTTCGGTGATCGGCGGCCCGCCGGACAAGCCGAACATCGTCGTGGTCACAACTCAGGGAGCCCGCGACCGTGGCTTGAGCGCTGGCGAGTTGGTACGGACGGCCAGCGAAACACTGGGGGGTCGGGGCGGTGGCAAGGACGATATTGCTCAGGGCGGTGGTACCGACGGCAGCCGTTCCGAGGACGCGTTGAAAGCGGTGGAGTACGCGATCGGCCGCAAGCTGCAGTCTGAGGGTTGAGTCGTATGCGGTCGGGCGTCCGGCTGGCCATCGATTGGGGTGACGTCCGGATCGGGGTGGCGGCCTGCGACCGAGATGCGCTCTTGGCTTATCCGCTGAGCACCGTGGGTACCGGCCAGTCGGAGATTCCGGAATTGGCTGCGTTGGCTGCCGATCACCAGGCCGTGGAGATCGTGGTCGGGCTGCCGCGTTCACTCAGTGGGGGAGAGGGGCCTGCGGCCCGAAAACTGCGGGAGAGGGCCGCGCGCCTGGCGGCCGCAACCCCGGTACCCGTGCGCCTCGTGGACGAGCGGCTCACCACAGTTACCGCCGCGGGGCGGCTGAGAGAGAGCGGAAAACGAGCCAAGCAGCAGCGGGAATCGATTGACGCCGCAGCCGCCGTCGTCATCCTGGAGGAGGCATTGGCGTACGAAAGAGCCAGGCACGAGCCACCGGGGGAGCTAGTATCAGCTGGGCCTGGCTGACCGGTGGAGCGCGCCGACAGCGCTCAGAGAGCTCCCCGCCGCCGCTGACATACAGGAGATCTGCACAGCGTGACACAGATGTTGGACGCGGAGCTCAAGCCGAGTCCTGCCAAGAAGATCGCCTATCAGACCAAGAGCTGTCTCGCCGTTCTCGTGGCCGCCGCAGTGTTGATCTTCGGGGGTTACTTCGTCTACGACAAGACGTCCACCTTCATGCAGGGGTTCGGGGAGGTTCCGGACTATCCCGGCCCGGGCAAGGCTGCCATCACGCTGACCATCCCCGAAGGTGCCTCGCTCGACGAGATCGGCGGCATCTTGGTCGACGCCGACGTCGTGAAATCGCTCAAGGCCTGGAACGAGGCAGTCGACGCGGAGGAACGCGCGACCAGCGTGCAGGCCGGTCGCTATCTGATGAAAACTCAGATGAAAGCAACTGACGCCCTGAGCCTGCTGATCAATCCGGGTGGCTCTCGGGTGAGACTGCAGTTCACGATCCCTGAAGGTCTCCGGCTCACCGCCCAGGTCGATGCGCTGGTCAAGGGCACCACGATCAAGAAATCAGCGTACGAAGCGGCCCTGAAGAATCCGAAGAAGCTGGGACTGCCCAGGTATGCGGACAACAAGCCGGAGGGGTTCCTCTTTCCTGACACCTATGAGCTCACCGCCGAGGCGACGGCCACGTCGACGCTTCGCCAGATGGTCGACCAATACAAGTTGGTGGCGCAACAGATCGGGCTGGAGGCCTCCGCCAAGAAGCTCAAGCGGTCGCCCTACGACCTGGTGATCATCGCGAGTCTCATCGAACGTGAGGTCAACAAGGACGAGTATCGCGACAAGGTGGCGCGCGTGGTGTACAACCGGCTCGCGGAGGATATGCGGCTGGAATTCGATTCCACCGTGACCTACGCGGAGAGGCTGACGACCACGACCACAACGCCCAAGGATCGAGCAAGCAAGTCGCCGTACAACACCTATCGGTACAAAGGCCTGCCGCCCGGCCCGATCTCGGCACCGGGAAAGGCATCACTCGAGGCGGCCGCCAACCCAGCGAATGGCAAGTGGCTCTACTTCGTGACCGTTAACCTGGACACCGGAGAGACGAAGTTCGCTACCAACGAGAAGGACTTCGAGAAGATCCGGCAAGAGTTCCAGAATTGGTGCCAGTCTCATCCGGGCCGCTGTGAGAGCTGACGGCGCTGCTGCGCTCAGCGATGCCGGTTGGCGATGCGCGGTCCTCGGTTCACCGATCTCGCATTCCCTCTCTCCAGCCCTTCATCGCGCGGCCTACGGCGACCTCGGGCTGACCGGTTGGACGTACGACCGTTTCGACGTGACTGAAGATCAGCTGGCCGACTTCGTCGCCGGTTGCAACGACAACTGGCGTGGGCTCAGCCTCACCATGCCGCTGAAATCGGCGGCTCTCGAGCTCGGGGACGTCGACTCGCTCGCCAGGTTCGCCGGCTCGGCCAACACGTTGATCTTCGACGGCCTCCGCCGGAGGCTCTACAACACCGACATCGGCGGACTGGTGTGGGCGGTTCAGCAGCTGGACGCCGGACCCCCTCTGCGGGTCACGATTCTCGGGTCAGGGGCGACGGCACGTTCGGCGGTTTTGTCGGCGGAGCAACTGGGTGCCCGCAACCTCACGATCATGGCTCGAACGATGAGCAAGACCGAGCAGCTCGAAGCTCTAGGAGCAGCGCTTCAGCTCGACGTACAGGTCCTGCCCTGGGGTGCTGACCTGCCGGCCGCAGATTTGTTCATCTCGACGGTAACGTCCACCGCAGTCGATCCGATCGGGGCGGTGATCGCCCGCAGCGCGCCGATCGTCTTCGACGTCAGCTACCAACCGTGGCCGACGGCTCTGGCCAGGGCTGCGCAACAGGCTGGTGCCAGCGTCATCAACGGTCTGGACCTGCTCGTGGGGCAGGCGTTGGGTCAAATCGAGCTGATGACTGGCCATACGGTGTCCGCCGACGTCCTCTACGCCGCTGGTCGGGCGGCCCTGGCTGCCCGGACTCTGACGTGATAAGTGCTGCGCCGCGGTAGGTCTGACGCCATTGAGGCGTCGTTTCGCCAGCACTTTGGCGACGGCCTCCGGTATGGAAGTCGGTCGCCGGTCGTAGCGTGACAGACTCGCTTCGTGCTCCGATGGCTGACTGCGGGCGAGTCGCACGGCCCCGCCCTGGTGGCGACCCTTGAAGGCTTGCCCGCGCATGTCCGTCTGACCAGCGAGGATGTGGCCGAGGCCCTCGCTCGACGGAGGCTGGGTTTCGGCCGAGGGGCGCGTATGAAATTCGAGGCCGATGCCGTGACCATCCTCGGCGGCGTCCGGCACGGTCACACTCAGGGTGGTCCGGTCGCCATTCAGATCGCCAACAGCGAATGGCCCAAGTGGGAGACGGTGATGGCTGCCGACCCCGTGGATCCGGAGACGCTCGAAGGTCAGGCCCGCAACGCCGCGCTGACGCGGCCCCGTCCTGGCCATGCCGACCTGGTGGGTATGCAGAAGTACGACTTCGACGAGGCAAGACCCATCCTCGAGCGGGCGAGCGCCCGAGAGACGGCAGCCCGGGTGGCTCTCGGTCGGGTGGCTACCAACTTCTTGCATCAGGCGTTCGGTGTCGCTGTGCTCAGCCATGTCGTCGAGATCGGAACGGTGGCCGCCCCGGCCGGGATCGTGCCGACCTTCGCCGACCGGGACTTGATCGACGATGACCCCGTGCGCTGCTTCGATCGCAAGACCAGTGCAGCCATGATCACCGAGGTTGAGCTCGCCCAGAAGGACGGGGACACGCTCGGCGGGGTCGTGGAGGTGGTGGCCTGGGGCGTGCCTCCGGGTCTGGGATCGCACGTGCATTGGGACCGGCGGTTGGATGCTCAGCTGGCGGCTGGGCTGATGGGCATTCAGGCGATCAAAGGCGTCGAGGTCGGCGACGGATTCACTGTGGCCCGCAGTCGGGGCAGCGCCGCTCACGACGAAATCGTGGCCGGTGACGACGGCATCGGGCGGGCGTCCCATCGATCCGGTGGAACCGAGGGTGGGATGAGCACCGGCGAGGTGTTGCGGGTTCGGGCCGCGATGAAACCGATCTCCACTGTGCCGAGGGCACTTCGCACCGTCGACACGGCCACTGGTGAAGCGGCCGTGGCCCATCATCAACGCTCCGACGTCTGCGCCGTACCGGCCGCCGGCGTGGTGGCTGAGGCTATGGTCGCGCTGGTGCTCGCCAACGCGAGCCTCGAGAAGTTCGGTGGCGATTCGGTGGGGGAGACCCGGCGCAACTACGAGAGCTACCTCAAGCAGCTGGCTGATCGAGGCCTCCAGGTACGTTCGCCTCAGTCATGACCGCCAAACATCCGAGCGCTGACCCTGCAGCGACTCGTGAGCTTCTCCAGTCGCCGCGCCCTGAGCCTCTCGAAGGGTCGCGACCCAAGCGCGTCGACAGACCCCGCTCTGTGCCTGTCGAAGGGTCCCGTCCTGAGCGTGTCGAAGCGCGGTCGTCGGCGGGCTCAGACCGCGCGACGGCGAACTCCAACCGCGCCGGCCTGATCGTCCTGGTCGGTGCTCCCGGGTCAGGAAAGTCGACGGTGGGCGCCCTGCTGGCCGAGCGGTTGGGCATGGAATTCGTCGATGTGGACGCGGTGATCGAGGAACGCACCGGAAAATCGGTCGCGGAAATCTTCGCCGATGACGGCGAGCCTGTCTTTCGGAAACTCGAGGAGGAGACAACTGCCGAACAGCTTCGCCGGCCGGGTGTCCTGGCGCTCGGCGGCGGTGCCGTGCTCTCAGCGGCCACCCGCAAGGCCCTGCGGGACCACCAGGTCGTGTGGCTCCGGGTCGGCGTGCCGGCCGCCCTTCACCGGGTAGGCCTCGACACCGCGCGCCCACTGCTGCTCGGGAACGTCCGCGGCCGGCTGATCAAGCTACTCGGCGAGCGGACGCCGCTGTATGAAGAGGTGGCCGTCGCACGGGTCGACACGGACGACTCCAGACCCGAGGAGGTCGTCGACGCCATCGTCCGGATCTGGCCTCCCGAGAAATGACGCGGACCCGGATCCGGGTCCGCGCCGAACGCCCGTACGAGGTGGTCATCGGCCGCGACCTGCTCAACCAGGTGTTACCGCTGCTCGGCACGGACGTCCACCGGGTCGCCGTTATCCACCCGCCGACCATGATCAAGCTCGGCGAAGATCTCGAGCGCCTGCTGGCCGATGCCGGCCTGGAGCCGGTGCGCATCGACGTACCCGACGGCGAGGCTGCCAAGACGGCCGACGTGGCCGCCAACTGCTGGTCGGTGCTCGGAACGGCCGGCTTCACCCGTTCCGACGCCGTCCTCGGGGTGGGCGGCGGCTCAACCACGGATCTGGCTGGCTTCGTCGCGGCGACATGGCTTCGTGGTGTTCGCCTGATCACGATGCCCACCACGTTGCTCGCCATGGTCGATGCGGCGGTGGGCGGCAAGACCGGCATCAACACCGCGGAAGGAAAGAATCTCGTCGGCTCGTTCCATGAGCCGTCCGGGGTGATTTGTGATCTTGACGCGCTCGCCACCCTGCATCACGACGACCTGGTCGCCGGCCTGGCTGAGGTGATCAAGTGTGGATTCATCGCCGACCCGCGGATCCTGGATCTCCTGGAAGAGAACCCGAGAGCGGCCACGACTCCGCATTCCGCGGTGCTGCGGGAGCTGATCGAGAGGTCGATCCGGGTCAAGGCCGATGTCGTATCGGCCGATCTGCGGGAGGCAACCTCAACCGGCAGCCGGGTCGGCCGTGAGCTGCTCAACTACGGCCACACGCTTGGCCACGCGATCGAGCGGCGCGAGGGCTACCGGATGCGCCACGGCGAAGCCATCAGCATCGGCATGGTCTTCGCCGCCGAATTGTCGCGTCTTGCCGGCAGGCTGGACGACGCGACCGCCACCCGCCATCGATCGATCCTCGCGGCGATCGGCCTGCCCGTCACGTACCGGGGGGACGCCTTCGACGACTTGCTCGCCACCATGGCGGTGGACAAGAAAGCTCGCGGCTCCACCCTGCGCTTCGTGATCTTGAACGGACTGGCCAGCGCCGAGATTCTGGCGGGTCCGCCCGAGGACCTGCTGCGGGAGGCGTACGCGTCCGTCGTTAGCGCGTCGAACAGCTAACCGCGGCCACTTCGCACCCGTAACCCGCTCCTCGCACCGTCTGCAGCGGGTGCGGAGTCCGGGTGAGCGGTGCGAAGTCGCAATGCGCGCCTGCAATGTCAAGATGTCGCGCATGAGCGAGGTCAGCCACGATCCCCGCGACACCTTCGCCGAAGCGGCCCAGGCGTTCGTTGAGCTGGTACGCGCTGTTCCGCCCGACGCGTGGGACGGTCCGGGGCTCGGCGAGTGGGACCTACGGTCCCTGGTAGGGCACACCAGCCGATCATTGATCACCGTGGAGACCTACCTCAGCCAACCAGCCAACCGCGAGGACGTGGTGAGTGCGGCCGCCTATTACGCCGCCATTTCCACCATCGACCCGGCTGCCGTGGCGGGCCGCGGACGTGAGGCTGGTCGGGCGCTGGGCGACCACCCAGTCGCGGCTATCCAGTCGCTGGTAACGCGCGTGCTCGGCGTTGTCGAGCGAGCCGAGAATCCGTTGATCACCAGCGCCGCCGGGGGAGTGCGGCTGCGCACGTATCTACCGACACGGACATTCGAACTCGTGGTGCACGGCCTGGACATCGCCGCTGCGGCCAACCTGCCGGCTCCCGACTACGGCTACACGTTGCTGTCGGAGGTCGCCGAGGTGGCTGCCCGAGCGGCGGTCCTGCAGGGCCGTGGCCTGGAGCTCATCCGCGCGCTGACGAGTCGGGCACCGCTTCCCGACGGGTTCTCGGTGGTCTGAGGGCAGGTTATTGGTGGTCTAAACTGGGCCGCTGCCCGACCGAGGGCAGACCGAAAGAGGGAAGTCATACGTGGCGTCGACGAACGATCTGAAGAACGGCATGGTGTTGGACCTGGATGGCCAGCTCTGGTCGGTGTTGTGGTTCCAGCACCACAAACCGGGCAAGGGCAACACGGTCGTCCGCACCAAGCTGAAGCATGTGCTTTCCGGCAAGGTCGTCGACCGGACGTTCAACGCTGATACCAAGGTCGATACCGCCAACGTCGACCGCCGGGAGATGCAGTACCTCTACCACGACGGCTCGGGCTTCGTGTTCATGGACACCACGACCTACGACCAGCTGTCGATCGCGGACCAGACCGTCGGCGACGCGAAGAACTTCCTGCTCGAAGGGCAGATGGCAACGATCGCCCTGCACGAAGGCACGCCGCTGTACCTCGACCTGCCCGCATCGGTGGAGCTCGAGGTGACCTACACCGAACCCGGCCTGCAGGGGGATCGCAGCACCGGCGGCACGAAGCCGGCGACTGTCGAAACCGGTTTGCAGGTTCAGGTGCCCCTGTTCCTGACCACGGGCGAGAAGGTCAGGGTCGACACCCGTTCCGGCGAATATCTGGGCCGCGTCGGCAGCTGACGCAGCGGTTGCTACACATAGCACAAGTAGTCCTATGACCAGGCCAGCTTCTCCTTCTGACGGATCGCGTGCTCGAACGTCGTCGCGAAGCAAGGCGCGCAAGCGAGCGCTGGACGTGCTCTTCGAAGCTGAGCTCCGCGGCTCCGATCCACTGCAGACGCTGGAGGAGCGGTCGGCTGACGACGGCCCGCCTGTACGGGACTACACCGCGACCCTGGTCCGCGGCGTTGTGCAGCATGCCACAGAAATCGACGCCCGGATCTCGGCTGCCGTTGTCCGTGGCTGGAGCCTCCCGCGGATGCCGCGGGTTGATCGGATCGCGCTGCGTATCGCCGTGCTGGAGATCGATCACCTGGACGTTCCCGATCCAGTCGCCGTAGCGGAGGCCGTCGCGTTGGTGGGCGAACTGTCGACCGACGAGTCCCCGGCATTCGTCAACGGCGTCCTCGGGACTGTGGTGGCCACCAAGTCGGGCTGAGTGGGAGTTCCTCAATCGTCAAAACCACGGGCGACCAGAGCCTCGCCGAGTGCCTGAGCGTGGCGTAGCGACCGGACAAGCAGCGGTACGGCGAAAGCCCGCGGGCTTCGCCCCAGACCCCGAGCACGTTGTGCGTCTCGGACCTCCTGGGCCAGGCTCGCGATCACCGACACCGAGCGCACGCTGAGCGAGATCAGCAGCGCCGTCCGATCGGGCGCCACGCCGAAACGGCGCAGCGGCCGCAAGATCCGCAGCAGGAACTCAGTGAGTGCCTCCATGCTCGTGGTGAGGGATATCAAACCGGCGGCGAGCACCATGACGACGACCGTGACGAGCACGTCCACCATGGATCGCCATCCCGATACGAT
>DATFOP010000081.1:0-3970 GCA_035265505.1 Propionibacteriaceae bacterium
CGTAGTAGTCGGGCGCCAGCGGGTCAGGCTGCACGACCGACCCCAGCACCGTCACTACCGGCGCGGCCGCGGCCAGCCTGGCCCACCAGCGCCAGCGGGGCGAGGGCAGCCTGCCGGTGGGGGTGAGTAGCAGCACGAAGCCAGCGCACGACAGCCAGATCGGCACGGTGCTATAGGCGAAGCCGGCCAGGTAGCGGGCACCCGGGAGCGATCCGGGCCGCGCCAGCAGCCCGTAGTCCACGTACGCCTGGACCAGCAGGCTCACCACCAGCCCGAGGCCGACGCCGAGCAGCAGCCAGCCTACCGGGTGGCGCGGCCGGCGGCTGGCCACCAGCGCGCCGACGGCCGCGGCGCTCACCGTGACGAGAACGATGGCTCCGAGGGTGGCGTTCGAGGGGCGCGGTTCCCGGCCGGTGGACCACAGGAGCCCACCGAGCCAGAAGGCGGGCACCAAGGTCAGCATGGTCAACCCCGCAAGCGCCCACGCCAGCCGGACCGCCCAGGGCGAAGTCCGCGGGGCTGCGGCGGTCACCGGTGCCTGCCGCCCACCGTTGATCCTGACATCGCCACCTCGCTGGCCTCATGCGGTCGCGTGCCAGTGTGACCAGCCACCGTCCAGGAAGCGTTACGGACAGCGGTACGGGGAGAAGGCTGATCTGCCGGTACCCGCCGCGGTCATTCTCGCGGTCATTCCACTAGGCACAACCAGCAAGACAGGAGGCGACCAGGCGGACGGGACAGCCGACCTGACCAGCCACAACGACACTGGGCCCGATCCGCTGGACGGCGGAGGTATGACCTGAAGTTGTGGACCGGCACCCTGCACGAGAGCGCGACGTACCCTCCTGCTTGACCAGTCAAGTGGGGGCCGGCGTTGGCGCGCCGGCGAGGAGGGTGACGCCGCAATGCTGAGTGTAATAGCCGACGACAGCACGCGTGCCGAGCTGCACACCGACCTGGACGAACTGGCCCGCGAGGGTGCCAGGCGGATGCTGGCCGCCGCGTTGGAGGCCGAGGTCGATGCCTACCTGGCCGCCGCTGCGGCCGAGCGGGACGAGCAGGGTCGGCGGCTGGTGGTGCGCAACGGCCACGCCCGCCAGCGCGAGATCCTGACCGCGGCCGGTGCGGTGGCCGTCCAGGCGCCGCGGGTGGATGACCGCCGGGTCGATCCGGTGACGGGCCAGCGGATTCGGTTCCGCTCGGTGATCCTGCCGCCGTGGTGCCGTAAGAGCCCGAAGGTGGCCGAGGTGCTGCCGCTGTTGTACCTGCATGGGCTGTCTACCGGCGACTTCGTGGCGGCGCTGGAGGGGTTCTTCGGCTCGGGTGTGGGCCTGTCGGCGCCGGTGATCACCCGGCTGGTCGCCGCCTGGCAGGCCGACTATCAGGCGTTTTGCCAGCGTGATCTGAGCGATCGGGATTACGTGTACTGCTGGGCGGATGGCGTGCACTTTCGGGTGAGGCTGGAGCAGGCCAGGTTGTGCTGCCTGGTGATCGTGGGCGTGCGTGCCGACGGCACCAAGGAACTGGTCGCCCTCGTCGACGGGGAGCGGGAGTCCACCGACAGCTGGGCGGAGTTGCTGCGCGACTGCCGCCGCCGCGGCATGTGCGCCCCGGTGGTGATGGTGGGTGACGGCGCGCTGGGGCTGTGGCGAGCGCTTGAGGAGGTCTTCCCCGCCACCCGTCAGCAGCGCGACTGGGTTCACAAGACGGCCAACGTGCTCGCCTGCCTGCCCAAGGCCGTGCAGGCCGGCGCCCGCAAGGCCCTGGCCGAGATCCGCGACGCACCCGACCGCGACCACGCCCGCCGCGCCATCGAGGCGTTGGTCCGTGACTACGGCGTCAAGTGGCCCAAGGCCGTGGCCAAGGTCACCGACGATGCCGACGAGCTGCTGGCGTTCTTCGACTTCCCGGCCGAGCACTGGCAGCACCTCAAGACCAGCAACCCGATCGAGTCGACCTTCTCCACGGTCAGGCTCAGAACCCGCGTCACCAAGGGCCCGGGCAGCAAGGCTCAGGGGCTGGCGATGGCGTTCAAGCTGCTGATCTCGGCGCAAGAGCGCTGGCGGGCGGTCAACGGGCCGCACCTGGTCGCGCTGGTGCGTGCCGGCGCCTGCTTCGACAAGGGGGTGATGGTCGAGCGTCCTGACGACGTTCAGGAGGTCGCCGCGTGATCAGGCAGGACCGGCGATCCACAACTCTTGACTATTCCTCTGGACGGCGCTGAACCGACTCATAATCGGAAGGGAGATGGCGCCATGCCCTCCTGGACTGTCCGTGTTGGTCCGAACAGCCCTGCTACGACTGTCCACCTGGCTCCTACCGGACCAGCTGAGCCAGCGCCGCGAGACCGGTAGGCGCGCCATCAGTCTTGCCGGAGCAACTCACCATGAGCTGTCAGTGCCGCGACCTATCATGAGCCGACCCTCCATGCGGGAGGGCGACATGACAGGGAGGGTTCGGTGACGCAGCGTTCCAACTCAAGTGCGTTCCGCCAGCAGATGAGGGCGGCTCAGCGGAAGGCCGAGCAGGAACTTAAGCGTGCCGTAGATAAAGCCAATCGTGAAGCGCAAGCTCACAACCGCAAGGTGATTGCGGACTATAATCGCAAGGCCGAACAGCACAATCGCCGGGTTGTCGCTGACTACAATCGCCAAGTCGAAGCGCATAACCGGGCAGCGGACCGTCACAATCAGAGAGTCGTAAATGAATTGAATCGGCGGCTCAGCGCGGCTTCCCGGCCTGCTGTCCAATACACGCCGGAGGAGCGCCTGCTCGCCGACAGGGTGCAGGAGGCCATCTCAGTCCAGGACGTCCGCGATTACCACGTCTTCCTCAGCTATGCCCGAATCGATGGATCAGCCGTCGCCACCGAGCTGCGGGACCACCTTGAGGACCTGGAAGTCTCAGTCTGGTTCGATGAGGTGGCGATCCACCCAGGCAAGAGCCAAGCTCTCCAGATGGACCGTGGCCTTCGACAGGCTCACTCAGGCGTCGTCTTGCTGACTCCCGCCTATCTAGCGGGAAGGTTCTGGACTGAACGAGAGTTGGGCGCACTCCTCCACAAGCCTACTCTAATCCCGGTGCTTCACGGGGTTACCTTCAACGACGTCGCGGACTACAGCGGCATCCTGCCCGACCTCGCAGGCTTCACCACAGACCGCGATTCCGTACGAGTCATCGCGGAGAAGATCGCCGCTGCCGTACTCGCACCCGAAGCGGCATAGCGACTACTCTTGCGCGATTCGGGAGTTCGGGCTGCTCGACACGGATCCGATTCAGGCAGAGGAACAGGAAATGCGACCCCTTCGGTATTCCATCAACGTCACATTGGACGGTTGCTGCGATCATCGTGCAATCCCCGCGGACGAAGACTTGCATCGTCACGCGGTCGAGAACCTCAACCAGGCCGATGCCCTTCTCTTTGGCCGGGTGACTTACGAAATGATGGAATCAGCGTGGCGGCCGTCGGCGCCGACGGGAGCGAGACCTGATTGGATGGAACCCTTCGCCCAGACGATCAACGCGGCAAAGAAGTACGTCGTGTCGAGCACCCTGGAGCGGGTCGATTGGAACGCGGAACTCGTGCGCGGGGATCTGGGCAAGGCCGTTCAGCAGCTCAAGCGGGAGTCGGGCAAGGGACTGTTCGTGGGAGGTGTGAAGCTCCCGCTGGCGTTGACGGAGCTGGGATTGATCGACGAGTACGAGTTCGTGGTGCATCCCAGGCTCGCGGGTCACGGGCCGACGTTGTTCGCGGGGCTATCGAAGCATGTCGACTTGAAGCTCGTGAGCCGGCTGGAGTTCGGCTCGGGGGCAGTGGCGATGTGGTACGAGCCGAGAAGGTAGCCATCGGGCTTGTTAGCCCTAGTGGTCCGTCGCTGAGGTGTTTTGACAGTTGAACAGCCTGGTCGGGGATTGGAGGGCGGACGTGTCAGTAGACCCACCGAGCTGGCCGCGCCTGACTACGGGGTGT
>DATFOP010000082.1:0-4191 GCA_035265505.1 Propionibacteriaceae bacterium
CTCATCCTTTCGTAGCGCACGTCGGAGTCATTCGGCCAGCTGTTCGGTGACGATGGCCGCCGCCGTGCGGATCGTCCGAAGCGCCCCAACAGCAAGCTCACGTTCTGCCGACGCGAGTCCGCAGGACGGCGTGATCACCACCCGGGCCGCGATGGGCGGATCCAGACCGAGCTTGCGGAGGTGGTTCAGTACTCGGCGCGCCACTTGGTCCCCAGTGAGCGCCAGCCGGTCCGTCGGTAAGGCGCCGAGGCCAATCTGTACGCCATCCTCCAGGCAGCTGGCCACCGTGTCCCATGCGTCGCCGGCGACCTCACCGAGATCGAGGTAGATGCCGTCGGCGCCAGCATCCTGGAGGAGCGAGATTGGAGCGGCCGGGGCGCAGCAGTGCACGACCACAGCTGCGGCGCCGGCAGCCCGGATATGCGCCAGGACGTCCCGCAGAGATCCGCTCACCTCGGCCACATCGACCGCTGGGTGGCGCGAAAAGCCGCTCGCCGTGGCGAGCGAACCGGCCAGTACCGCCGGCAGCGAAGGCTCATCGATTTGCAGCGTGAACTCGATGTCGGGCAGCCGCCGCCGCAGTTCGGCGATCATCGAGGCGACGCCCCCGGCGAGGGACTGACCAAGATCACGGCGCGCGCCCGAATCAGCGACGACCCGGTCGCCTCGCGGGCGTTCGACATGAGCGGCCATGGTCCAGGGCCCGGCGGCCGCGATCTTGACGGGTCCGGAGTAGCCCTGGGCCAGCTCTTCGAGCAGATCGAGATCGGAACGGAGCGTGCTGATCGCCAGTCGATGCTCACGGCTCGAGGTGTCCGTCAGCCGCCAGCCGCCAGCGTGCAGGTCCGCCGAAAGCCCGTCGAGAAAAGCGGTGCTGCGACCGATGACTTCCGCGTACGGGCCGCGGGCCGGAAGCTCTGGCAGGTACGGAAAGTCTGGACACTCCGCGAAGGCGATCTTGATCGCATCCGCCATGTCCGTGCCCGGCCAGGAACCGATACCGGTGCTGCGGATCGGCGGTAGTTCTTGGTCCATCGTGGGAGCGCCGCTCAGCGGTGGGATCCGGCGACCGTGGCGCTACCGACCACCCTGGTCGCCTCGTAGAGAACCGCGGCCTGCCCGGGAGCCACACCGGAGACCGGCGTTTCCAGGCGCATCTCCAGGCCCTGTGCGCTGACCGCGGCGTGGGCGACGACAGGATCGGCGTGCGCACGCAGCTGGACGTGCCCCGACCATCGCGCCGGCGGCGGACCCGAGGTCCAGTGCGGCCGAATGGCATCGATCCTGCTGACCGCCAGGGCGTCTCGTGGCCCCACGGTGATGGTGTTGCTGATCGGCGAGATGTCCAGCACGTACCGCGGCTTGCCGTCAGCGGCTGGGGTGCCAAGCCGGAGCCCGCGGCGCTGGCCGACGGTGAACTGATGGGAGCCGGTGTGCCGGCCCACCGTGATGCCGCCTTCATCGACGATGTCGCCGGGGCGCCGGCCAAGCCGTCGATCAAGAAACGCGGCAGTGTCGCCGTCGGCGATGAAGCAGATGTCGTGACTGTCGGGTTTTTCCGCAACGCCGAGCCCGCGCCTCGCAGCCTCGGCTCGCACAGCCGCCTTCAGCGAACCTCCGAGCGGGAAGAAGGAGCGCGCAAGTTGATCTTGGGTGAGGACGCCGAGGACGTAGGACTGGTCTTTGGCGCTGTCAATCGCGCGGTGCAGCTCGACGCCTCGCTCGCTTCGCACCAGCCGCGCGTAGTGGCCCGTGCAGACCGCGTCGAAACCCAACGCCACCGCCCGGTCCAGGACGGCGGAAAACTTGATCTTCTCGTTGCAAGCGACGCACGGGTTTGGGGTCCGGCCAGCGGCGTACTCGGCGATGAAGTCATCCACCACGTCGGTCTGAAATCGATCGGACAGATCCCAGACGTAGAACGAGATGCCGATCGCGTCGGCCGCGCGTCGCGCGTCGTGCGCGTCCTCCTTGGAACAGCAGCCGCGAGCGCCAGTTCGGAATGATTGAGGGTTCTTGGACAGCGCCAGATGAACGCCCGTGACCTCGTGACCGGCCTCCACTGCGCGTGCCGCGGCGACGGCCGAGTCGACGCCGCCCGACATCGCGGCTAGAACCCTCACGTAACGCCCTTCCGTGTCGCTCGACCTGCTCGCCAATGCCGCGACACTCTACCCCGGGAAGGCGAGGCACACGTTCTTGCCGACGGACCGTCTTGAGCGGCTGCCTCGGCAGGGACGAGATGCCTGCGCGTCAACGAACCCGGCGCTTCCTCAGGCGACGGCTCCCGCCAGGCGGGCCCGCGAGACCGCGTCCGGCAGCGCCGCCGCCAGGGCGTCGATGTCACCGGCCGTGGACGTGTGTCCGAGCGAGAACCTCAGCGACGATCGAGCCTCAGCTTCGCTACTGCCCATGGCCAGCAGGACGTGGCTGGGCTGGGCTACGCCCGCCGAGCAGGCGGAACCGGTCGAGCAGTCGATGCCGGCCGCGTCGAGCAGAAGGAGCAAGGCGTCGGCGGAACAGCCGGGAAAGCTGACGTTGACAATGCCTGGCAGTGCGTCGGCAGCATTTGCCGGTCCGTGGACTATGGCGTCCGGTACGGCAGCGAGGACTTCCATGATCAGCAGCGTGCGGAGTTCCCGGACGCGCGGTTCCTCCAGCGTGAGCCGTTCCGATGCCACCTCGAGCGCGGCCGCCAGCCCAGCGACGGCGGCGACGTCAAGCGTGCCGGAGCGAATGTCGCGTTCCTGGCCACCGCCGTGCAGGACCGGAGTGAGGGCGACATCACGGCGGGCCAGCAGGGCCCCGATGCCGTACGGTCCGCCGAGTTTGTGCCCGCTGAGCGACAGCAGGTCCAAGCCACTGGCCGCGAAGTCCACCGCCAGATGCCCGACCGCCTGCACGGCGTCACTGTGGGTGACCGCGCCATGTTGAGCAGCGACCTCCACTGCCTCGGCGACCGGCTGCAGGGTGCCGACCTCGTTGTTGCCCCACATGATCGACACGACGGCGGTGGTGTCCGAGACGGCCTCTTCCAGTTCCCCCACATCGATTTGTCCAGTGACGTCCACGCCGAGCAGACGGACGTCCGCCCCACCGCCAGCGAGCCAGCTCACCGCATCGAGCACGGCCGAATGCTCAACGCAGGATGTGACCACGCCTGGACGCTTGGCGCCGGACCAGAACGCGCCTTTGACGGCGAGGTTGTCTGCCTCCGTGCCCCCGGAGGTGAAGATCACCTCAGACGGTCGAGCGCCGAGGCAGCCGGCAATGACCTCCCGGGAATCCTCGACCACGCGCCGAGCGGCCCGACCGGAACCGTGGAGCGAGGACGCGTTGCCCACCCGGGCCAATTCTCGTGTCATCGCCTCGATGGCCGGCGGGACCATCGGCGTGGTGGCCGCATGGTCGAAGTAGCTGCGAGGCACGCCTTCAGTCTGCCTCAGGAATCCATCAGGCTCGTCGCCGAGCGATCTCCTCGCTCGCCGCAGGCAGGATCGTCCGCAGGTCGCCCACGACGCCTAGATCGGCCAGGGCAAAGATCGGCGCCTCCGGATCCTTGTTCACGGCCACGATCGCCTTTGACGTCTGCATACCAGCGCGGTGCTGAATGGCCCCTGAGATTCCGGCGGCGATGTAAAGCTGTGGCGAAACCGTCTTGCCAGTCTGGCCGATCTGATACGCGTGGGGGTACCAACCGGAGTCCACCGCCGCTCGGGATGCCCCAACTGCGGCGCCAAGGGCGTCCGCAAGTCCTTCGACGGGACTGAAGTCGCCGCCCGTACCGCGGCCACCGGAGACGACGACGGCGGCCTCGGTGAGCTCAGGGCGACCGCTGGCTTGCTTGGGTTCAGACTTGACGATGCGAGCGCCCTTCGCCTGGTCAGAGATGGTCACGGCAGCTTCCTCCACCGCCCCTGCGGCGGAGGCCGGTTCCGGGGTGACCGCGTTTGCCTTCACCGCGATCACGGCAGGGCCAGTGACCGCCGCTTGGACTGTCCAGTTGCCGGCGAACACCGATTGCAGGGTGGAGCCGTCTTGTTCGATGTCGATCGCGTCGGTGATCAGCCCTGAATTCAGCTTGACGGCGACACGCCCGGCGATCTCCTTGCCCTCCGGCGTGGCGCTGATCAGGATCGCAGCTGGTGACTCCGCCGCGGCGACCTGCGCCACCGCTTCGGCCTTCGGTGC
>DATFOP010000083.1:0-9402 GCA_035265505.1 Propionibacteriaceae bacterium
GTGTCCTGCTCGATCCA
The DNA here is from genome assembly GCA_035265505.1 of Propionibacteriaceae bacterium. Lineage (GTDB taxonomy): Bacteria > Actinomycetota > Actinomycetes > Propionibacteriales > Propionibacteriaceae > Microlunatus. Next base: position 18 of record DATFOP010000083.1, read on the forward strand.
GGTGCACGATAGCGGCGGCGAAGTGACCTGTACGGCGGCCTCGACCCTCCTCCACTCCAGGCAGGCGGCGTGAGCCGTTCCTCACTGGATGCCCAGCAGATCGAGGTGGGCAGCGACTTGCCCACCTTGATCGTACGGTTCACCCGCACGACGCTCGTGCGCTACGCCGGGGCCTCGGGCGACTTCAACCCGATTCACTTCTCCGACCACTTCGCCGCCAAGGTAGGCCTGCCGGGGGTCATCGCTCACGGCATGCTGACCATGGGTACGGCGCTTCGGGTGGTGACCGACTGGGTACGTGACCCGGCGAAGGTGACGTCCTACTTCGTCCGGTTCTCCAACCCGGTGGTCGTGCCGGACGACGAGAACGGCGTTGAAGTGTCATTCACGGCCCGAGTGGCGGCCGTGGAGTCGAATCGAGTCAGCATCGCCATCGAGGCAACCTCCGGCGGGCAGAAAGTGCTGGGAGCGGCGCGTGCCGAAGTCGATCTTGGATCCTGAGCTGCGGCTGCCCGACGTGCGATTCGACGTCCCGCTGGCCGATCTCACTACCTTGCGTGTGGGCGGACCGGCTCGGCGCCTGGTCGCTGTTGCGACTGAGTCCGAGCTGGTCGATTGCATCCGCGAGCTCGATGCCCGGGAGGAGCCGGCCTTGATCCTGGGTGGCGGCTCGAACCTCCTGGTCGCGGATGCCGGCTTCGAGGGCACGGTGGTCAAGATCGAGACCCGAGGCGTCCAGGCGGACGTCTCCGGATGTTCTGGGGCGATCCTGTCGGTCGCGGCCGGCGAGGACTGGGACGCTCTGGTGGTACGCACCCTTGAGGAGGACTTCGTCGGGCTCGAGGCCATGTCGGGAATCCCGGGCCTGGTGGGTGCCACCCCGATGCAGAATGTCGGCGCCTACGGGGCGGAAGTGGCCGACTCTATCGAGACCGTACGGACCTATGACCGCAAGAACCATGAGATCCGCACCTTCGCTGCGGCCGATTGCGGTTTCTCGTACCGCAGCTCACGCTTCAAGACCGAAGCGGGCCGTTACGTGATCTTGTCGGTCACCTTCCAACTCCGGCTGGGATCGATGTCGAGGCCGATTCGCTACCCGGAGCTTGCCCGGGCGCTGCGAGTGGAGGTGAACAGCCGGGCCCCAGCCCCGGCCGTTCGGGAAGCAGTGCTGGCCCTCCGGCGCGCCAAGGGCATGGTGCTGGAGGATGACGACCTCGACACCTGGAGCGCCGGCTCCTTCTTCACGAATCCCATTCTCGATGCCCCACAGAGTGCGACGCTGCCGGTCGACGCGCCCCGGTTTCCCCTGCCGGATGGTCGCGTCAAGACCAGTGCCGCCTGGCTGATCGAGCGGGCCGGGTTCGGCAAGGGCTTCGGGGACGGCGCCGCCCGGGTTTCGACCAAACACAGTCTCGCCCTCACCAATCGCGGAGCCGCGAGCGCCGCCGACCTTGTCGAGCTGGCGCGGCAGATTCGCGCCGGGGTGACGGCGAGATTCGGCCTTACCTTGGTTCCGGAACCAGCACTGGTCGGATGTGAGTTGTGAGTCCTGATTTCGCCGTCTGGGCTCCCCTGCCCGAACGGGTTGCCCTGCTGGTGCGCCCGGCCTCCGAGCCGGGGCTGCAAGCCACCGTCGTCGCCATGGAACGCGACGAAGAAGGATGGTGGCGCCCCGCCGAAACCCTGCCGGCCTTCACCGCCGGCGATGTCCGTTACGGCTATCTCCTGGACGACGCCGATACACCGCTACCTGACCCCCGCTCCCGCCGCCAGCCGGACGGAGTGCACGCCCTATCCCGGAGTTTCGATCCCGCTGCCTTCGATTGGTCGGACGACCGGTGGAACGGCCGACAGCTCGCTGGCGGAGTGATCTACGAGCTGCACGTCGGCACCTTCACCCCGGCCGGCACGCTGATCAGCGCGATCGAGCGGCTTGATCATCTTGTCGAGCTGGGCGTGGACTTCGTCGAGCTGATGCCGGTGAACGCCTTCAATGGGCCCCACGGCTGGGGCTACGACGGCGTGGCGTGGTACGCGGTGCACGAGCCGTACGGCGGCCCGGGCGCCTATCAGCAATTCGTCGACGCCTGCCACTCTCGCGGCCTGGCGGTGATCCAGGATGTGGTCTACAACCACCTGGGACCGAGTGGCAACTACTTGCCGCAGTACGGCCCGTACCTGACCGAGAACGCCGCCAACACCTGGGGTGCCGCGATCAACCTGGACGGCGAGCACTCCGACGAGGTCCGGCACTACATCCTCGACAACGCGGCAATGTGGCTGCGGGACTACCACGTCGACGGGCTGCGGCTGGACGCCGTACACGCCCTGTACGACTCGCGGGCGGTGCACCTACTCGAGGATCTGGCCATGGAAACCGGTGGGTTGAGCGCCGCCTTGGGTAAGCCCTTCCCGCTGATCGCCGAATCGGACCTGAACGATCCGCGCTTGATCACCTCCCGGGAAGCGGGTGGATACGGGCTGACGGCTCAATGGAGTGACGACTTCCACCACGCCCTCTACGTCAGTCTGACCGGCGACAAGACTGGCTACTACGCAGATTTCGACTCGGCGGCGGCGCTGGCCAAGGTCTTCGAGGAAGGCTTCTTCCATACCGGGACACGATCCAGCTTCCGCGGACGCACCCATGGTCATCCCATTGACACCTGGCGAACCGCGACCTGGCGGCTCGTGGTCTGCTCCGATAATCATGATCAAATCGGTAACCGGGCGGACGGCATGCGGTTGTCGGGAAAGATCGACGACCAGCAGCTCGCGGTGGCTGCAGTGATCACCCTGCTGAGTCCATTCACACCGATGATCTTCATGGGAGAGGAATGGGGCGCACGTTCGCCCTGGCAGTTCTTCACCTCCCATCCGGAGCCGGAGCTGGCTGAGCTGATCAGAACCGGACGGTTGGAAGAGTTCGCCGCGATGGACTGGGACACCTCCGCCGTCCCCGACCCACAAGATCCGGCCACCTTTGAGCGCTCCAAGCTCATCTGGGGCGAGCTGGACAGCGAGCGGTCAGCACAGTTGCTCGACCTCAATCGACGGCTGATCCAACTGCGGCGAGATCATCCCGACCTGACCGATCCGCGCTTCGACCACAGCACAACCGCGTTCGATCACCTCCGCGGGTGGCTGCTGGTGGAGCGCGGGGAGATGATCATCGTGGCGAACTTCAGCGACGAACTCGCCAAGATTGAGTTGCCCTTCGCTATCGAGCCGCTGCTCCAGGTGGGAGAGGCCACCCTGTCCGGGCCTCCGCGAGAGGCCACCCTGTCCGGGCCTCCCTCAGAGGCCACGCTGTCCCGGCCGCAAGCCGAGCTTGCGCCACACACCGCCGTGGTCGGTGCCCGGGCCTGACACGTCTCAGGCACTCAGAATCCGCACTCGCGCACCACTGAATCCGCTCAGCCACCCGCTATGGAGGATGCCGCGGGGATTAAAGGGTGCCCCAGCGATCAGGCGTCGTCGATAGACTTCTCGACGGCCCGAATCCTGATCCGATCGGAACAATGACCATGCCCCTGTCCGACCTCAGTCGCGATGAACTGACCTCCCTGCACGCCGAGCTCACCTCGGCGTACGACGAGCTGGTCGCCCGGGGACTGAAGCTGGACCTGACCCGGGGCAAGCCCGCCCCGGAGCAGCTCGACCTCTCTAACGAGCTGCTGGCGCTGCCGGGTACGGACTCCTACGCCGACGCGGCCGGCACAGACTGCCGCAACTATGGCGGCCTCCACGGGTTGCTCGAGATTCGTCAGATCTTCGCGCCCCTGCTCAACGTCCCGGTCGAACATCTGGTGGCTGGGGACAACGCCAGCCTTGCGATCATGCACGACACGTTGGTGTACGCCCTGCTTAAGGGAACCACCGACTCGCACCGCCCGTGGGTCGAGGCTCCGATCCGCTTCCTGTGTCCGGTGCCTGGCTACGACCGGCATTTCGCGCTGTGTGAGCAGTTCGGCATCGACATGCTGCCAGTGCCGCTGGGCGATTGCGGACCGGACGTCGATCAGGTGCGGGAGCTGGTCGCCAATGATCCTTCGATCAAGGGGATCTGGGTGGTCCCCACCTACGCCAACCCGACCGGCGCGGTCTATACCGAGGAGGTCACCGACGCCCTGGTATCCATGCCGACTGCGGCGGCGGACTTCCGGATCTTCTGGGACAACGCCTACGCGGTGCACCATCTCACGGATGTGGAGACCCCGGCGCTCGATGTTCTCGGCATGGCGGCTGCGGCCGGCAACCCGAACCGAGTGTTTCTGTTCGCCTCCACCTCGAAGATCACGTTCGCGGGAGCGGGCGTGTCGTTCTTCGCCAGCTCGCCGGCGAACGTCGCTTGGTATCTGGCCCAGCTGAGCAAGCGGAGCATCGGCCCGGACAAGATCAATCACCTGCGGCATGCCCGATTCCTCGGCAGCCCTGAGGGCGTGAGAGCGCTGATGCGCAAGCATCGAGATCTCATCGCCCCGAAGTTCGAGCTCGTGACCTCGATCCTCGAAAAGCGGTTGGGCGATTTTTCGGCGGCGAGCTGGACCGATCCCGACGGCGGCTACTTCATCAGCCTCGATGTCGCCGACCACACCGCCACCCGAGTCGTTGCGCTGGCCAAGGAGGCGGGGATCGCGATGACAGGCGCAGGGGCCGCGTTCCCGTACGGCAAGGACCCTCGGGACCGCAACATCAGGATCGCGCCCACCTTTCCATCTCCGGACGACGTCGCGAAGGCGATCGACGGCCTCGCGACCTGCGTGCTGCTCGCGGCCGTCGAACAGCGTCTGGCTGGGTGACGGTTCGACTCGGGCCAGCTTCCTCAGTACACTCGATCTCTTGGTGGCAAACCACCACTGTTTCCGTGCGCCCTCACAGAGCTTGTGGCCGCCGGATGACGGTGGCCGGTGCCGCCGAAGGGCAATAGCTCAACTGGCAGAGCATCGGTCTCCAAAACCGAAGGTTGGGGGTTCAAGTCCCTCTTGCCCTGCAAGTGACAAAGAGAGCTCGTCAGCGGAGAGGTCAACGGCGTGGCAGACAGCGAAAAGCCGGCTGAGCAGTCGCGCGACGCCATCGAGCTGAACGACGACTCAGCGCAGAACGGGGAGGACGTCGTCGACTCCACCCAGCCGTCGACCGATGGCCAGGCCGAGAACGAGGCGTCCAATGGCGATCGGAACGGAGAAGTCGGCAGCCTGGTTAGCGTCGGCGCCCCGCGACGCCGCAGCACGTCGGTCACCACAGGGTCCAGTACGCCAGCCAAGGACGGCCGCGAGTCGAAAGGTCGCGCCACTCCCAGCCAGCGTCGAGGGCTGGCGAAGAGGGAGCGGACGGGACCTGTCCGTTTCGTTCGGGAGTCGATCGGAGAGCTGCGGAAGGTGGTCTATCCCACCGGTCAGCAGGTGCTCCAATACTTCGTCGTCGTCTTGGTCTTCGTGCTGTTCGTCATTGCCTACGTCAGCCTGTTGGACCTTGGCTTCGGCACCGCAATATTCAAGATCTTCAGCTAATGACCCATTCTCAGCAGTTACGGAGATACCGACGTGTCTGACACTTACCCAACCATCGATCCGCGAGACCAGGCGGAATCGGTGGAGGGACCGTCGCGCTCTCCGGAGTCCATCGATGTCCCTGCCGACGTGACCGACAACTCCGAGAGCACTCGAACACCAGGCGAAGACGACTTCGACATCGACCTGGGCGGAGAGAGCTATCGCTCGAGCTCCGATGATGAGGTGTCGATCAACCTCGATTTCGGCGGCACGAGCTCCGAGGCACCCGAGGTGCAGGAATCGGAGATCGACCTGGACTTCGGCACTGCAGCTGAGCCGGAGCCCGACGAACCGTTGGAGGTCGACGAACACGACGCCGGCGCAGAGGCGCTTGAGACATTCCGCTCCGAGCTTCGGCGGAAGCCGGGCGAGTGGTACGTCGTCCACACCTATTCCGGCATGGAGAATCGCGTCCTGCAGAACCTCGAGAACCGGGTGTCCTCGCTCAACATGGAGGACTACATCTACGAGATCATCGTGCCGACTGAGGAAGTGACTGAGATCCGCAACGGTCAGCGCAAGCAGGTCAAGCGGACGGTGCTGCCGGGCTACGTGCTGGTCCGGATGGATCTCACTGACGAGTCGTGGTCGACCGTTAGGCACACGCCTTCGGTGACCGGTTTCGTCGGCCACTCGAATCAGCCCGTGCCGCTGAGCTACGACGAGGTCGAAAAGATGCTGGCTCCCGCCGTTCTGGCGGCAGCGACGGCCACCAGCGGGGGTCCCACCCGGCGACGCAAGAAGGTGGAGGTTGCCGACTTCGCCGTGGGCGATTCGGTCATGGTGGTCGACGGCCCGTTCGCCGGTGTCCATGCGACGATCACCGAGATCAACGTCAACAGCCAGCGACTCAAGGCCCTGGTGGAGATTCTCGGTCGTGAGACTCCCGTCGATCTCACGTTCCCGCAAGTCCAGAAGGTGTGATCGGCACACCGCAACCACCCATCGACCGGGTCATATCGACCCGATCCTGACAAGCTGCGGGCAGCCGCCGGCAGCAGCCCAGAAGAAGGATCCAACCAGAATGCCTCCCAAGAAGAAGGTCGCGGCCCTCGTCAAGGTCGCCTTGAACGCCGCATCCGCCACGCCGGCGCCGCCGGTCGGTACGGCGCTCGGCCCGCATGGCGTCAACATCATGGAGTTCGTCAAGGCGTACAACGCCGCGACGGAATCGATGCGCGGCACGGTGATCCCGGTTGAGATCACGATCTACGAGGACCGCTCGTTCACCTTCATCACCAAGACGCCGCCGGCCGCGGAGTTGATCAAGAAGGCGGCCGGCGTGCCCAAGGGCTCGGCCGTCCCCCAGCGGGACAAGGTCGGCAAGATCACCCGGGATCAGGTACGGGAAATCGCCAACACCAAGCTCCCTGATCTGAACGCCAACGACGTCGAATCGGCAATGAAGATCGTCGAGGGGACCGCCCGATCAATGGGCGTGACCGTCGCCGACTGACCAATTCGCCCGGAAAGTGCTGAGCAACAGCGCATTCCGGAGCCGGAAAGCGGCAACTCGCCAGCACTTTCCGGACACCATCACCCTGGAAGGGCCGGCGCGGTCCGTACCAGAACTGGCCAAGAAGAAAGGACCAGACAATCATGAAGCGCAGCAAGGGATACACCGCGGTCGCGGAGAAGGTCGACAAGACCAAGCTCTACGCACCGGCGGAGGCACTGGAGTTCACCAAGGCGAACACGACGGCCAAGTTCGACGAGACGGTCGATGTCGCGATGCGACTGGGCGTCGATCCGCGCAAGGCTGACCAGATGGTGCGCGGTACCGTCAACCTCCCGAACGGGACCGGCAAGACCGCACGGGTCCTCGTCTTTGCCACCGGCGAGCGGGCGGAGCAGGCGAAGGCGGCCGGAGCCGACGAGGTCGGTGCCGACGAGCTGATCGAGAAGATCATGGGCGGCTATCTGGATTTCGATGCCGTGGTCGCCACGCCGGACATGATGGGCAAGGTTGGCCGTTTGGGCCGGGTGCTCGGGCCGCGTGGGCTGATGCCCAACCCTAAGACCGGCACCGTAACCGTCGACGTGGCCAAGGCCGTCTCGGACATCAAGGGCGGCAAGATTGAGTTCCGGGTCGACCGGCACGCGAACCTGCACTTCCTGATCGGCAAGTCGTCATTCAGCACCAAGCAGCTCAGCGAGAACTACTTCGCGGCCCTCGACGAGGTGTTGCGCCTCAAGCCGAGCGCCTCAAAGGGCCGTTACCTTCGCAAGGTCACCGTCTCCACGACCATGGGCCCCGGCGTTCCAATCGATCCCAATAGGACCCGGCCGGACGCCGAGTAGGCCATTGTTCGCCCTGGACAGCTCAGGCAGGGCTGTCCAGGGCCTGTTGTGCCACCTGGAGCAGCGGGTCACCGCTGAGTCGGTAGACGATCCACTCATCCAGCGGCACGGCGCCAAGGCTGCGGTAGAAGTCGATAGACGGCTGGTTCCAGTTCAGGACTGCCCACTCCAGTCGGGCGTATCCGCGTTCCACGGCCAAGGCGGCAAGTGACCTCAGGAGGGCCTTGCCGTGCCCCGCACCGCGATGCTCCGGCTTGACGTAGAGGTCCTCGAGATAGATGCCGTGTACCCCTTCCCAGGTGGAGAAGTTGCGGAAGTACAGGGCGAACCCGACGACCTCGTCGCCACTCTCGGCCACCAATGCGTACGCCGCCGGTTGGGTCCCGAAGAGCGCGGCACGCAATTGATCGGGTGCGGCCTTGACCTGATCCGCTGATCGCTCGTAGGTCGCCAATTCCAGAATGAGGGAGTGGATGCGGTCGACGTCGGATTCGAGGGCCTGTCGGACCAGGGGCACTCTCACAGCGTAGGGGCGCGGATTCGAGCCCGTCGGCCGGCGATATTTGTCCGACCAGGAACCGGCCGGTAAGGTACGAGGCACCGAAGACCGCTGGTTGATCATGCTCATCTCGAGCTGATCCGAAGTTCCGCAAGGATGCCCGCGCAGGTGCTCGAGCTCGGGAACCCACGTTCTCGACCATGCCCCGTGCCTGCGCGCAGGGGCTTTCTTGTTGTTCGGCAGCCTGCCCTTCGGTAGCGCTACAGCAGTAGCGCGTGACGAACTGGAGGGACCATGGCGAAGCCAGACAAAGTGGCTGCCGTCGCGGAGTTGAAGGACAAGTTCACCAGCTCAGCAGGAGCGGTCCTGACCGAGTACCGCGGCCTATCGGTGAAGGCGCTCAAAGAACTGCGCACCTCGCTTGGCCAGAGCGCGAGCTATGCCGTGTCCAAGAACACGCTGACCACGATCGCTGCTCGCGAAGCAGGGATCGACGGCCTGGAGGAGCAGCTCGTCGGTCCAACGGCCATCGCTTTCATCGACGGAGATCCCGTCGTCGTGGCGAAAGGCCTGCGGGACTTCGCCCGTACCAATCCGCAGCTGGTGATCAAGGGCGGCGTGGTCGAGGGCAAGCTCCTGGGGCCGGATGAGGTCCGGAAACTTGCCGATCTCGAATCGCGTGAGGTGTTGCTAGCCAGGGTCGCCGGCGGCATGCAGGGAGTGCTGGCCCAAGCCATCTCACTGATCTCTGCGCCGCTGTCCCAGGCTGCGCGGCTGTTCAGCGCATTGCAGTCAGCCGCCGAGGAAGACCCCACGTTGATCGCCGGCCCGGGCACGCCAGCGGAGGAAATCTCAGAGCCGAGCAACACCGAGCTCGCTGCTCAAGCCGACGGAGCGGCGGAGACCGATCTCGCTTCGGCGGTGCCAGCCAACTCCGCCGACGCGGCACCCGCCGCTGACGAAGTACCGATCACCGACGCGGCACCCGCCGTTGACGAGGTACCGATCACCGACGCGGCACCCGCCG
>DATFOP010000084.1:0-3221 GCA_035265505.1 Propionibacteriaceae bacterium
CGAGAGCAGTGCCTGGGTATAAGGGTGCGTCGGGTGCTCGTACACCTCGTGGACCTCGCCGATCTCCACGATCTTGCCCAGGTACATCACTGCCACCCGATCGGCGATGTGCCGGATCACCGCCAGGTCGTGAGCGACGAACAAGTACGAGAGCGAGAGTCTTGTCTTCAGCTCGTCCAGCAGGTTGATCACACCGGCCTGGATCGAGACGTCGAGTGCCGACACCGGCTCGTCCAGCACGATGAGTTTCGGTTCAAGTGCCAGGGCCCGGGCAATGCCGATCCGCTGGCGCTGCCCGCCGGAGAACTGCTGGGGATAGCGATTGGCGTGACCGGGTTCGAGACCGACCAGGCTGAGCAACTCGTTGACCCGCTTGGCAATGTCGGATCTGGAGTAGTTGAAGACGCCCATCGGTTCGGCGATCAGGTCGAATACTGGCATTCGCGGGTCCAGGGATGCCATCGGATCCTGAAAAACAACCTGAAGATCACGACGCATGTGCTTTCGCTCTTTGCCGCGCAGCTTCTCCACCGACTTGCCGAGCACCACCACCCGGCCACCGGTGGGTGGCTTGAGGTTGAGCACCTCAAGCAGAGTGGAGGTCTTTCCGCAGCCTGACTCACCAACCAGTCCGAGGGTTTCGCCTTCCTTGATCTCAAGATCGATCCCGTCAACGGCATAAACTGTGCCCACCCGACGGCGGAAGATCGCGCCCTTCATCAGTGGATAGTGCCGTTTCATTCCTTCCAGGTGAAGCACGGTTTCTCGCTGGTCCCGCGGTTGTCGTTCCAGAGGCGAGGGCGTGATCGTAGGAGCGGGGAAGATATCGGTGTAGCCGAGGTTGTCGGCGGCGATCTTGCCGGAGTAGATACAGGCTGCGTAGTGGTTCGGATGATCAGTAGGTGCTAGGGGCGGCTCCTCAGTCAGGCAGGCTGCAGTAGACATTGGGCAACGGGGCTCGAACGGGCAGCCGGGCGGCAGGTTCACCACGGAGGGCGGATTGCCCTCCAGGGTGGCCAGGGCCTCCTTTTTGGTTGCATCGAGCCGGGGAATCGCACCGAGGAGGCCGATGGTGTAGGGCATCCGCGGGCGGTAGAAGATGTCGTCAACGCTGCCCTGCTCGATCGGCCGGCCGGCGTACATGACGGTCACCCGGTCAGCGATGCCGGCAACAACGCCGAGATCGTGGGTGATCATGATCAACGCGGCGCCCGTTTCGCGCTGCGCCTTCTTCAAAACCTCGAGCACTTGGGCCTGAATCGTCACGTCGAGCGCGGTTGTCGGCTCGTCTGCGATGATCACATCTGGATCGTTCGCGATGGCCATCGCGATCATGGCCCGTTGTCGCATGCCGCCGGAGAATTCATGCGGGAAGGACCGCACCCGAACGTCCGGGTTGGGAATCCCCACCAAGTCCAGCAGCTCAATTGCCCGCTTTCGCGCCGCTTCCGCGGGAACCTCGTAATGGACCTGGATCGCCTCGACAATCTGATCACCAATCGAGTAGACCGGGGTCAACGCTGACAGCGGATCTTGAAAGATCATCGAGATTGCATCGCCGCGCAGCTTTGACATCGACTCGTCGTGGCGGTTGAGCAGTTCCTCGCCGTGCAGCGTCACCGACCCGGTGATCTTGGCAGTGCTGGGGAGCAGGCCCATGATCGCCAGCGAGGTCACCGACTTCCCAGATCCGGACTCGCCGACGACGGCCATGGATTCGCCGGCAGCGAGGTCGAACGACAAACCCCGGACGGCCTTGACGGGTCCTGCTTCGCTTGGAAACGTGACGTGCAGATCCCTTACCGACAGCACGGTGCCGGACGTGGTCCGCCTGACCTTGCGGGCCCGCGCGGGCGCCGCCGTCATCGAGCCGAGCCTCCGGACGCCGAACTGGGGTCAAGGGCATCCCGCAGGCCGTCGCCGACCGCGTTCACGGAGAGCACCAAAAGGACCACGGCGACTGCAGGTCCGGTGAACAACCATGGGAAGCTGTTCACCTGCCGCGCCCCCTCGCCGAGCAAGGTGCCGAGGGAAGTGTCGGGTGACTGGACACCGAAACCGAAGAACGACAACCCGGTCTCGGCCAAGATGGCGGCGCCGACAGCAAGTGTCGCATCGATGATCAACAACGAGGAGATGTTGGGCAGGATATGACGGACGATCGTCCGAGGCGCGGATAGGCCCATGAACTTCGCTGCGTGTACATAGTCGCGCTCCTTGACCGATAACGCGAGGCTGCGTACGACGCGGGCCGAAAGCATCCAGCCGAACAGGGCGAGCAGGAACACCAGCAAGATCCAGGCGTTCGCACCCTGCGGTCCGCCGGTCGTCATGACCGCGATCAACAAGAATGACGGGATGACCAGCAGCAGATCGGTCACCCAGAGTGCGATCCGCTCGAACCAGCCACCGAAATAGGCGGCGAACGACCCGACGATGGCCGCGATGGTGGTAGATATCACCGCCACGAGAAGGCCGATCAGCAGCGACTTGCGCAGCCCGCGCAGAGTCAGCGCCAGCATGTCCCGACCACCCTGGGTAGTACCCAGCCAATGCCGTTCGGACGGAGGCTTGAGGTAGGCGCGGCGGTCGACGTAGTCGTAGGTCCAGTTGGTGAGGTAGGGGCCGATCAGCGCAATGATGATCAGGGCGACAATAACGAAAAACCCCGCGACGGCGGTCTTGTTGCGCACGAACCGCCGCATGATCAGCTGTCGGCGGGTCAGCCGCTTGGGTTCTGCCTCGGTGGGTGTCGGCTCGGCAAGCACACGCTCGCTGGCTGTTTCCAAGAGGTGCTCGGTCACTGCAGCCCTAGCTCAGCCGCACTCGCGGATCGAGGATGGCGACCATGACGTCGGAGAGGATGGCGCCGACCAGCACACAGACGCCGGCGAAGGCGGCCACCGCGACGGCCCCGTGCACGTCCTGGCCGGTGATCGTGCTGACGCCGTACTCACCCATTCCATGGAAGGAGAAGATGATTTCCGTGAAGGCGGCGCCGGTGAACAGCGTGGCCACAGTGAAAGCAAAGTAGGTCCCGGTAGGGATCAGAGATGTTCGCAGTGCGTGCTTCATTACCGCATGCGACTGGCGGACCCCTTTGGCGCGCGCCGTCCGTACGAAGTCCGAACCGAGCGCATCCAGCATCAGGTTCCGTTGAATGCGGCTGAAGAAAGCGGCATTGATCAGAATCAGAACGAGGGTGGGAAGCATGAGATGCT
>DATFOP010000085.1:0-3737 GCA_035265505.1 Propionibacteriaceae bacterium
GTAGCCGTTCTTCGCACAGCCGTCGATGATCAGCTTCCGCGCGTCGGCGGAGATGTCCTCTGGCTTGGTGGAGCTCAACAGGCTGATCGTGGCGTCGACCCATTGCTGCGGTTCGGGGTCGAGCTGGCCGGACGCGCTCAGTTTCTTCAGCCCTGCCACGGTCGCCTTCTTGGCGACCGAACCGCCCGCCACTGCGCTGTCCACAGCCGGACACCCAATCCGGTAGGCGTCCTCAGGCTTGACATCGACCTGGGTGCACGCGGCGAGCGCCAGCAGCACGATAGCCACGACGGCGGCAGCGATGCGGCGCATGAATCGAGGGTACGCGTGGCGTCGAAAGTGCTGGCGAGTTGCCGTGATTCGGCGCCAGAGGCTGCCGTTCGCCAGCACTGACGACAGGGTGCAGCCCCGCACGGCCCGGAGAGGCGGAGGGATCTAGCGGTCAGCTGCCGTTTTCGTAATCCCGAATGGCCCGCCGGAGCTCCGCCACGGCTGCCTCCACCTCCGCGTCATCCGGATCTTGCGGTGCGAAGGTACGGACGGCCGCATCCCAGGAACCGAACCAGCCGTAGAGAGCCAGCGCCGTGACCCCGAGCGCGAACAAGATCATGAAGATCGTGGTGAGAGTGGTCGCGGCCATGTCCGGTGTCTCCAGGAGCGTGCCCGCCGCTACAGTTGCAGGCCGGGATAGAGCGGGTAGGCGTTCAGCAGCTCCGCGGATGCTGCCTTGGTGGCGTCGGCCACCCCCTCAGCGAGGGTGTACTTCGCCTTGCCCGGCTGGCCGCTGGATGCGGTCACCGGCGTGGTGTTCTTCAGCACGTGCACGATCAAGTCGGCGACGCGGTCGAACTGGTCGGGCCCGAAGCCTCGAGTGGTGAGCGCCGGGGTGCCGATCCTTACGCCCGAGGTGTACCAGGCTCCGTTCGGGTCGCTCGGAACGGCATTGCGGTTGGTCACGATGCCGGCGTCCAAGAGAGCTGACTCGGCTTGACGGCCGGTCAGCCCGAAGGACGACACGTCGATCAGCACCAGATGGTTGTCCGTGCCACCGGTCACCAGGCGGGCGCCCCGCCGCAGCAGCCCGTCCGCCAACGCGTGTGCGTTGTCGGCGATGGCTTCGGCGTAGCTCTGAAACGCCGGCGTCCTAGCCTCGGCGAGTGCGACGGCCTTGGCGGCCATCACGTGTCCCAGCGGACCGCCCAGCACCATCGGGCAGCCTCTATCGACGGAGTCCGCGTACTCCTTGGTGGCCAGCACCAGACCACCGCGCGGTCCCCGCAAAGACTTGTGCGTCGTCGTCGTGACGAGGTGTGCATGGGGCACCGGGTTTTCGTCGCCGGTGAACACCTTGCCTGCCACCAGTCCGGCGAAGTGCGCCATGTCGACCAGAAGCGTGGCGCCCACCTCATCGGCGATTTCGCGCATGGTGGCGAAGTTGATCCGTCGTGGATAAGCCGAGTAACCGGCGATCAAGATCAGCGGCCGGAACTCGCGGGCAATCGCCCGCACGGCGTCGTAGTCCAGCAGCTCAGTTTCCGGGTTCGTCCCGTACGAACGCTGATGAAACATCTTGCCGGAGATGTTCGGCCGGAAGCCGTGGGTGAGGTGGCCACCGGCGTCCAGAGACATGCCCAGGGCTCGCTGATTGCCAAATTTGTGCCGAAGATTCTCCCACTGTTCTTCGGTCAGATCGTTGACGCCCTTGGCCCCTAGGGTGGCCAGCTCCGGCACCTCGACCCGGTTGGCCAAGACCGCCCAGAATGCCACCAGGTTGGCGTCAATGCCGGAGTGCGGCTGCGCGTAGGCGTATTCCGCGCCGAAGAGTTCCCTGGCGTGCTCGGCCGCAAGGGATTCCACCGTGTCGATGTTTTGGCAGCCCGCGTAAAACCGGTGACCGATGGTGCCCTCGGCGTACTTGTCGGAGAGCCAACTCCCCATGGTCAACAGCACGGCTGGAGAGGCGTAGTTCTCCGACGCGATCAATTTCAGTGACGAACGCTGATCGGCCAACTCCGCACGGGTGGCGTCGGCTACCCGCGGCTCGACCGACTCGATCACGGCAAGAGCCGACCGGTAGGCCTCCGATGCGGTCGCGGCGTAGTCGACCGGGGCGACGGGAGAGAGGGTGTCGGTCACAAAGGCTCCTGAAAGTGGCACGGCTCAGAACAATCTAGCGCTAATCGCCCCCTAAGCTGGCCGGACAATTTCGGTCGATGAGCCGACCGTACCAAGTTCGGCCGAGCTCGAACCGTTCCGTACGGCGCATGCGCATCTCCCAGAGTGGGAAGCCTTGGTGATTGCCGCCGTCGCGGCCGCCTTTGCCGCCGCCGCCCTCTTCGCGGGTGGTTCGGCTCTGCAACAGCGTGCCGCCGTTGCCGCCCCCGACGGCGGATCGGGAATCCGGCTGGTGGCCCGGCTCGCGCGCCGGCCAGCATTGGCTGATCGGTCTGGTGCTGAGTGCTGGTGCCTTATCCATGCATGCAGTCGCGGTGCGGTTCGGCAACCTCGCCGTCGTCCAGCCGGTCAGCGAGGGGTCGAAGGCCAGGCGGTGCGGCCCCTTAGGCCCGGCGCTTTCTGATCTCGTACAGCGCGATGCCGGCGGCTACGCCGGCGTTCAAGGACTCCACCGCCCCGGTGATCGGGATGGACACCAGCGTGTCGCAGCTCTCACGTACCAGCCGAGACAATCCAGCGCCCTCACTGCCCACCACCAGTACGAGAGGGCCGTCCGTTCCTGGTTGCAGCCCACCAATTTCAATCGAGCCTTCGGGGTCGAGCCCAACGAGCGTGAAGCCGGCCTCGGCGTACGAGCGCAGCGTCCGATTGAGGTTGGTTGCCCGGGCGATCGGAAGCCGAGCCGCCGCTCCCGCGGAGGTCTTCCAAGCAGCCGCTGTCATGCCGGCGGAGCGTCGTTCCGGAATCAGGACACCTTGGGCGCCGAACGCGGCCGCGGAGCGGACGACCGCACCAAGATTGCGAGGATCGGTGATGGAGTCAAGGGCCACGATCAGGGGGTCGGTGACCTCCGATGTGGCAGCTAGCAGATCGTCCGGGTGCATGTAGTCAAAGGCTTTCAAGTGCAGGGCCACGCCTTGATGTACCGCGCCACCGGTCAGCCGATCCAACTCGGCACGGGTCGCCTGGAGCAGGGGCGTGCCCCGATCGGCCGCCAGCCGCAGAATGTCGCGGAGCCGATCGTCGCGTTCGGCTCCTTCGGCGAGGTAGCCCGCCTTGATGGGGATCTCGGCCTCCATCGCCTCCAGCACCGGGTTGCGGCCCACGACCCATTCAGCGCCGGAGCCGGGCCGTCCCGTCTTCGACGCGCGGGACCCACGCACCGAACCGGCGCCTCGCGACCCGCGCCCTGAGCCCTTCGGCGCGCTCGGGGCGGCGCCTGTGGAAGAGCTCGAAACACTGGAACCCTCCTTCGCCGGCCTTTTAGCGCGGTGTGCCGGGTGGTAAGGCCGATCCTCCGCCTTGGGCGTCGGACCCTTCCCCTCCAATCCACGCCGCACCCGGCCGCCTGAACCCGCGGTGTTGGATTTGCCCTTGCGACGAACCGCGCCCTTGCGCTGGCTGTTGCCGGCCATCAGCCAACCTTCCAGCGCGGGCCTTGCGGCGTATCCGACACCTCGACGCCGAGCTCGGCAAGCGCATCGCGGATGGCGTCGGCACTGGCGAAGTCCTTGCGCTCCCGGGCCGCAGCGCGCTGCTTGAGCAGCTCGGCGATCAACCCG
>DATFOP010000086.1:0-2400 GCA_035265505.1 Propionibacteriaceae bacterium
TCGTCGGGGATCTGTGCCAACGCCTCATCGGTGACTTGGATGTGGTCGTCGGCGGTGTTGGCGTTCGCGTTTCCCGGCCGCAGCATCCCCGCCAGCGCCTCGCCAGTGTTGTCCAACCAGGCGAGCAGGGAGAGTCGGCCCGGGGCGCGGTGACGACGTTGCCGTTGTCCCGTTTCCCCAGGCCGCTCACCGAACCCGCCGTGCGCCTCTCGACGCAACGGGCTCTCCACGGTTCCTGCCGTTGCCTGGTTCGGTCCAGGGGTTCGGGATGGCTGCGCCTCGGTAGCGGTAGCGGGTGATGCTTACCTTCTCGAGGTCGAACAACACAGTTCCGTCGGCGCTGATCGGTTTCCACCGGCCGGTGTGGTCGGTCAAATGCCTGCGGACTGCGGTCCACCGCCAGCGGTGCCGAGTCTTAAGCCAGCGCACGATCCGCCACCAGAGGAACTGGCGGAGATGTTTGAACGTGTGCATAGCCACGGCATGCCGGAAGTAGGCCGACCAGCCCCGCAGGATCTGGTTCAGCCGGATCAGCGTCGCCCCAAGGTCGGCCAGGGACGTCCTGTGGGTCAGGGCACGCAATTTAGCCTTCAGCGACCGGACGGGCCGGTCAGCAATGAAGGTGTAGACGTACCACTTGTTCGTTCCCGCTTTGCGTTTCCACTGGATGTGGAAGCCGAGGAAGTCGAACCCGTCGCGGAAGTGCCGCACCGAGGTCTTGGCCGGTGACAGCCGTAGACCCATCGGTGCCAACACCGCGGCGACGTCCTCGCGCAGGGCGTGCGCGTCGTGTTCAGTGCCATGCACGAGAATGACGAAATCGTCGGCATAGCGCACGATCCGCCAGTTCGGCAGGGCCTTCTTCCGACGCGTCTGACGACGCATCGAGGTACTCATCGCCCCGCCTGGTCGCCATGGCTCATGCACGTGCTCGTCGAGCACGCTGAGCGCGATATTGGCCAGCAGCGGCGACAAAATCCCCCCTTGCGGGGTCCCGGTCGGGGTGTCCCTTTCCTCACCGAGTTCGGTAAGAATGCCAGCCTTGAGGAACGCCTTGACCAGGGCCAGCACGCGCTTGTCGGACACCCTCGACCGGACCCGCCCCATCAGGGCGGTGTGGTCGATGGCGTCGAAACACGCTTCGATGTCAGCGTCCAGCACCCACCGATAGCCTCGGGTGCCGAATAGGTGAATCTCCGCGATCGCGTCGTGCGCCCGCCGCCGGGGCCGGAACCCGTAGGAGACCGGCACAAAGTCGGTCTCGAAGATCGGTTCCAGCACCAGTTTCAGCGCCGCCTGGATCACCCGGTCGGCGACGGTGGGGATGCCGAGCCTGCGCATCTTCCCGCTCCCGCCGGGCTTGGGGATCATGCGTTCCCGGACCGGCATCGGACGGAACTGGCTCGTCCTCACCTGGTCTCGCAGATCGTCCAGGAAGCCCTGGACACCAGCCTCGTCGATGTCGCCGGCCCGAAGGCCATCGACACCGGCGGACCTGGCCCCAGTGTTGCCCACGACCCGCTGCCACGCCACCCACAGCGTCGCCGGGTCATGCACGAGGTTGCACAGGTCGTCGAACCGGCGGCCGGGATCGGCCGCCGCCCAATGGTGCAGCTTGGTCTGCATCCTCAATACCCTGGCGAACGACCCCTCCGGGACCGTGTCGTCCGGGGCGTCGGTATTCACCAACGCCTCTCTTGCCATTGCAGCCTCCTCACTGCTCGTTACCGCTGCCGCCCTTCGCCTTGTGGCCGGCTCTCCCGGTCTCGGACTACTACGGCGGCTCCGCCCCGTCCCGACTCGATCGGTCGACGATGGACACAGCCCGACCGGCCACGCTGGCGGCTGACTGTCCGGGCGAGAGTCGAGACGGTTCCCGTGTTCACTGCGATTCGCTGGACGAAGGAGGAGCCCGACTTTGTCCCTGTGGCCTCGCCACGGCTACCCCGCAGCACGTCACCGTGGCCTCCGGCCGAACCACCCATGAATCGGCTCGGAGTTCCCCAACACCTCCCGACCCTTCGGGCCGCTCGGTGGTGGGTGCGCGCCACTCCCGGCCACATCCGCCAGGTTCACGGCCGGTTCGGTTTTGAGGGACTTTGTGACGCCGGTTCCTCGCGTACTCCTCTCCATCACACTTGCCGGACCCGCACTGTCTGGCAGTGCCAGCACGCCCCGGCGTTGTCAGGACTGCTCCCGCCCTCCCCGGCACCTCCCGGATCAGGCTGTCCTCAGCTCCACCGCCTTGCTGCGACAAGGACGGCGGCGGTGGTCTCTCACCTCCGCTCGAATCAACAGCGCCTCACGGCGCACCGGGTGGAACCCGAACCCGCCCTTGAAGGTCGCGGCGGCCTGCTCCTTCTCCGAGTGGCAGGTCACCAGCGTGGCGTCGACGTCCAA
>DATFOP010000087.1:0-8141 GCA_035265505.1 Propionibacteriaceae bacterium
GCAGAGTCGGGGCGACAGGACTCGAACCTGCGATCTTCTGCTCCCAAAGCAGACGCGCTAGCCACTACGCTACGCCCCGGATCCGCCCTGCTTGGCGAGGCGTCCGATGGTCGAGTGTAGGGCACCGGCCCTACGCCGACCAACGTCGCGCTCTGGTCCAGTGCCGGCTTCGCCCTCGGGGCGGTGCGGGCAGGGGTTTGGGGTCAACCTGAGCGTCACCGTAGGATTGCCGCGGCTTCCGTACGGACGACCTCCGACGGCCTTCAATGCGCATCACCACAGGAGTCAGCAGCGTGCCAAGCACAGTCGAGCAGTTGAGCCCTAGCCGAGTCAAGATCACGGTCGAGGTTCCGTTCACCGATCTGAAGCCCAGCATGGACAAGGCCTACCGCGAGATTGCGAGATCCGTGAACATCCCGGGTTTTCGCCGCGGCAAGGTGCCGCCGATGGTGATCGACCAACGGTTCGGCCGCGGCGTGGTCATCCAGGAAGCCTTCAACGACTCCTGGCAGAGCTTCTACAGCGCCGCCATAACTGAGAACAAGCTCAATCCGCTGGCCCAACCCGATCTCGAGGTCACCAAGCTCGAGGACGGGGACCTGATCGAATTCACGGCCGAGGTCGACGTACGGCCCGAATTCTCGCTGCCCGACTTCGGCTCGGTGTCCGCTTCCGTCGATGCCGTCGAGGTGACCGACGACCTCGTAGACGGGCAGCTCGAACTCCTGCGAGGTCGGTTCGGATCGCGGGAGACAGTAGAGCGTCCCGCGCAGGACGGCGACGTGGTGGTGATCAATCTGGTGGCCACTCAAGGCGGGGAACCGCTGCCCGATGCGACCGCTTCGGACATGGACTACACAGTCGGCGCCGGGCAGATGCTAGACGGGCTTGATCAAGCAGTGACCGGGCTGTCAGCCGGCGAGTCAGCGATCTTCACCTCAACCCTGGTCGGCGGACCGCTGAAGGACGAGCAAGCTGACATCGAGGTGACGGTGACCAAGGTGCAGCAGCAAGAGCTGCCGGCGCTGGATGACGAATTCGCGCAGATGGCATCTGAGTTCGACACGATGGAGGAGTTGCGGGCCGACACCAAGCAGCGCCTCATCCAGGCCGCCCGCGAGCAGCAGGCCGCCGAAGCGCGGGATGCGGTGTTGGAGGAGCTGTTGGGCAAGGTTGAGCTGGCTGCGCCGGAGAACTTGGTCGTCCAAGAGCGCGATGCGCGAAAGGAGCAAATCACCAGCCAGCTCGCATCGGCCCAACTCACTCTGGCGCAGTACCTCGATGAGGTCGAGGACGGCAAGACCGAAGATCAATTCTGGGCCGATGTGGAGGACCGCGCACGGCAGACCCTCAAGGCTCAGATGATCTTGGACAAGATCGCCGAGGAGAACAGCATCGGTGTCGACCAGAATGACCTGACTCAGCTCATCCTCGGCAAGGCGCGGCAGGAAGGGTCCAGCCCGCAGCAGATCGCCGACCATCTGAAGGAGCATCCGCACCACATCGAGGAGTACATGATCGAGATCCGGCGCAACAAGGCGCTCGGGCTGATCGTCGCTGCCGCCGACGTGACGGATAGCAACGGCAGCAAGCTCGATCTGTCCGGTGTTTCAGAGGCAGAGACCGCACCGCCGTCAACCCCGAGTGAACAGTCGGAAACGTAAGGGCTGAGCCGGCATCACGTCCGACGCGTCGCTGGTCTGAGCGCACTTCGCACCACTAACTCGGTCTTCGCACCGGCTGCAGAGGGTGCGAAGAGCGGGTAGGTGGTGCGAAGTCACGGTCTACCTGCAGCATGGCTGCGCCCACAGCGAACACAGCCGGGACGGGGCCGATTCCGTCAGTGCCGGGGCGTAGGTTCGGGGTCGTGAACGCAAACTTCGAGCATCCCTCTCTGGCTGCGGTGATGCAGCCTCGTGCCGTCAGCCGCAATGGCAACATCGGACTCGACGACAACGTCTATCAAGCGCTGCTCCAGAACCGGATCATCTTTTTGGGGTCCGAGGTGAAAGAGGAAAACGCCAACGCCATCTGCGCCCAGATGTTGTTATTGAACGCTGAGGACGCGAAGAAGGACATCTACCTCTACATCAACTCCCCGGGTGGCTCGGTGGACTCGGGCATGGCGATTTACGACACCATGCGCTGGATCTCCAATGACGTGGCGACGGTGGCGATGGGCCTGGCGGCATCGATGGGTCAGTTCCTGTTGTGTGCCGGCACGAAGGGCAAGCGGTTTGCTCTGCCGCACAGCCGGATCATGATGCACCAGCCGTCCGGCGGTCTTGGCGGCACGGCGAGCGATATCCGTATCCAGGCCGAGCAGTCGCTGCACATCAAATCCACGATGCAGAGGCTGATCGCGGAACACACCGGTCAGTCCCTTGACCAGATCGAGTCTGATTCCGATCGCGATCGCTGGTTCACGGCCGAGCAAGCCAGGGAGTATGGCTTCATCGATCACGTCTACCCCAGCGCCGCTCAGCTTCCCTCTGACGCGCCGAACGAATGAGGTACGCCAGCATGATCAACAACCGGGACCTGCCGCGTCTCGACAGCACAGCGCGGGCGCCCCAGTTCGCGCAGGAACTTGACGGGCGGGGCTTTGCACCGACCATGGATTACTACATCCCGCAGTGGGAGGAGCGCACCTCGTACGGGATGCGCCGGATCGATCCGTACACCAAGCTCTTCGAGGACCGGATCATTTTCCTTGGCACGCCCATTTCCGATGACATCGCCAATGCCGTGATGGCGCAGCTGCTCTGCCTCCAGCAGATGGACGCCGAACGAGACATTGAGATCTACATCAACTCTCCGGGTGGCTCATTCACAGCCCTGACCGCGATCTACGACACGATGCGCTACATCAAGCCGGATGTCCGGACCGTGTGCCTGGGCCAGGCCGCCTCCGCCGCGGCAGTGATCTTGGCCGCCGGTACGAAGGGCAAACGGCTCGCACTGCCGAACAGTCGGATTCTGATTCACCAGCCTGCCACCGAGGGTGGCTACGGCCAGTCGTCTGACATCGAGATCCAGGCGAAGGAGATTTTGCGGATCCGTTCGCTGATGGAAGAAATGCTGGCCGGCGACACCGGCAAAGCGCCCGAGGAGGTCAGTCGTGACATCGAGCGCGACAAGTACCTCACCGCCGAACAGGCTCTGGAATACGGGATCATCGACGAGGTGCTGACCTCGCTCAAAGCCATCCCCGTCTAAGCGACGAAGCCACGCTGACCTAGAGCCAAATGTGCTCCACATCGCAAGAGGCTCGGGTTAGGGTGAGGAACCGGCGACCTGGACGGGTAGGGACAAGGAGGCGGTGTGGCGCGCATCGGAGAGAGCGGCGACTTGCTGAAGTGCTCGTTCTGCGGAAAGAGCCAAAAGCAAGTAAAGAAGCTCATCGCTGGTCCGGGTGTGTACATCTGCGACGAGTGCATTGATCTCTGCAACGAGATCATTGAAGAGGAGTTCTCCGAGGGCGCCGAGGTCGGCCTGCTGGAGGAGCTGCCCAAGCCCCATCAGATCCGACAGTTCCTTGATGGTTATGTGATCGGTCAGAACAACGCCAAGAAGGCGCTGGCCGTTGCCGTCTACAACCATTACAAGCGCGTCCAAGCTCAAGCCGCGAACCCGGCCCGGCGCGCCGAGGATGACGGCGTCGAGCTCGGCAAGTCGAATATTTTGCTGATTGGCCCTACCGGCTGCGGAAAGACTTATCTCGCCCAGACGCTTGCCAAGATGTTGAACGTTCCGTTTGCCATTGCTGACGCCACCGCCTTGACCGAAGCCGGGTATGTCGGCGAGGACGTCGAAAACATTTTGCTCAAGCTCATTCAAGCTGCTGATTTCGACGTAAAGAAGGCCGAGACCGGGATTATCTACATCGACGAGGTGGACAAGATCGCTCGGAAGAGCGAGAACCCTTCCATCACCCGCGATGTTTCCGGCGAGGGTGTCCAGCAGGCTTTGCTCAAGATCTTGGAGGGAACCTCGGCATCGGTGCCGCCGCAGGGCGGTCGCAAGCACCCGCATCAAGATTTCATCCAGATCGACACCACCAACGTGCTGTTCATCGTGGGCGGCGCCTTCGCTGGCCTTGATCACATCATCGCGCAGCGAGTCGGCAAACGGCCGCTGGGCTTCAACAACGACAGCGCACTACGCAGGCCGGAGTCCGACGATCCGTTCGCCGACGTGCGTCCGGAGGACCTCATCAAATTCGGTCTGATTCCCGAGTTCATCGGTCGGCTGCCGATGATCTCCTCGGTCAGCCCGCTCGATCGAGATGCGCTGATCCGGATCCTGATCGAGCCCCGGAACGCGCTGGTCAAACAGTTCCGCAAGCTTTTCGAACTTGACGGTGTCGATCTTGAGTTCACTCCTGACGCCATTGAGGCGATCGCCGATCTTGCCCTGCTGCGGGGCACCGGCGCACGAGGGCTACGGGCGATTCTCGAGGAGGTGCTGCTCAACGTCATGTACGACGTGCCGAGCAGCGACGACGTCGCCCAGGTGATCATCAGCGCCGAAGTGGTGAAGCAGTCGGCTCTGCCTACCTTGCTCCCGCGCGAGAAGCTTGCGAAGCGGGAGCGCCGCGAGAAGAGCGCCTGAGCGCACTGCCACTCACTATCTGGACCGGTCTGGCCACTGCGACGGTGACGCGGCGCGGATCATGAACACTGACGGAGCGAATCAGCGACTGCATCGGATACAAAAGGCTGTCGATCGTCAGGTGACGCCCGCCTGGAGCGGAAGGTAGCGGGCCCCAACATGCCCACCTTGGTTGCCGACGTCTCTCAGTCATGACAACCAGTCGACGCACTTTCTTGAGTGCCGCCGGAAGTGCCGCTGTCGGCATGGTCTTGGGCGGCTGCAGATCATCCACGCCGCAGCAGGAAACATCGCCGACCGAGCAGGTGCCCGAACTCCCCGGTGCCGGTAAGCCAACGAACACCGGTACGGACCGCGACCAGCAAACGGGACGCCTACCGGGGGAGTTTCTGCTCGGGTTCGCCACGGCCGCCTACCAGATTGAGGGCGCGGTCAACGAAGACGGCCGGGGACGCTCGATCTGGGACGAGTTCTGCGAGCGACCCGGAGCAATCGATGACGGAAAGTCTGGCGCCGTCGCATGCGATCACTACCACCGCATGCCGGCAGACGTTGACCTGATGGCGCGGCTGGGCACCCAGACGTATCGCTTTTCGGTCGCGTGGCCACGGGTCTATCCGGACGGCCGGGGTCGGCTGAATTCGAAGGGCCTCGACTTCTACCAGCGGCTGATCGACCGGCTGCGACACCACAACATTTCACCAATGGCCACCGTCTACCACTGGGATCTGCCGCAAGCGTTGCAAGACGAAGGCGGCTGGCAGGAACGCGACTGCACGTCTTGGTTCGCCGACTACGCAGCCACGCTGTTTGAGCGGCTGGACGGGGTGGACCGTTGGGTGACGATCAACGAACCGCGAGTGATCGTCCGGAGTGGTCATCAGATCGGCACCATGGCGCCCGGCATCAAAAGCGACCGCGCCGCCGGAAAGGTGATTCATCACCTTGCTCTGGCTCACGGCAAGGCGGTCCAGGCGTTCCGGGCCAGCGGGCGATCGGCTGACATCGGTCTGTGCTGCGCCGCGGTCCCGTGCTATCCCGCGGACGACTCCGAGGAGGCAGCCGAGCAGGCCGCCTTGGGCGACGCCTGGATCAACACAACCTATTTAGACCCAGTGCTGAAGGCCAGCTACCCCGCCCTGCGCTCGAAGTTTCCCCGAGGCGCGCGGCAGGGGCTGGATGTGGTCGATCGAGATGGTGATCTGGCGACGGCGACACAGCCGCTGGACTTCATCGGTATCAACTACTACTCGCCGGAGATCTTTGACCGGAACGGTGCCAGAGTTGTGAAGTACCCGACCTCGAGCTCAGGGCAGCAGATCCACGCCAACGGTTTCTACGACATCGTGACCCGGATCCACCGCGACTATTCGCTGCCAATCGTGATCACGGAAAATGGCATCCCGGATTATCCGAAACGTTCAGCAATCGATGACGATTTCCGGATCGACTTCCTGGCTGACCATCTCCGGGCGCTGCAACGGGCGATGGCGACCGGCGTCCCGATCCGGGGCTATCACGCCTGGTCGTTGATGGACAACTTCGAGTGGGCTCGCGGGTTTACCCAGCGCTGGGGCCTCGTCCGTACCGACTTCCGAACCCAGCAGCGGACACTCAAGAAGTCGGCGACCTGGTTCGCCAACCTGATTGAGAGCCGTTCCCTCGACTGACGTCGACCGAACATGGCCGTCAAAAGCAGACGGCGACATCCCGATGAGCCGGGCTCAGCTCACGCCCGACTACCCGTTGTCAATCCGGTACTGCGCCACCAGCTTGTCCATCGTGGCATTCATCGGCGCATCGACCTCCTGCCGGCTTGGGTCGGCGTCGTACCAATCGATGATCTCCCTCGCACCCCGGCTGTAAGGGATGGCGGCGACATAGTCCGGCACCAGGCGCTTCACCTTGGTGTTGTCGAAGATCATCGAATTCCCCTTGTCGCCGAGGAGGGTTGCGCCCCACGTCGGATCAGCGGCAGCAATAGCGTCGGAGGGTACGTGCACCAGCTTTGGTTCTACACCCGCGGCGCTGCCCACCAAGGAGAAGATCTGGTTCCACGGCAGCCACTCATCAGATGTGATGTGGAAGCTGTCACCGATCGCGGCGGGATGGCCTAGCAGGCCGACGAAGGCTCGCGCGAAGTCGGTGTGGTGGGTGAGCGTCCACAACGAGGTGCCGTCGCCGTGCACTACAACCTCCGCACCGCGACGCATGCGTTCCACGACGGTCCAGCCGCCGTCGAAAGGAAGCCGTGTCTTGTCGTAGGTGTGCGATGGACGAACGATCGTCATAGGTAGGCCGTCCGCGCGATAGGCCTTCACCAGAAGGTCTTCGCACGCGATCTTGCCCTGTGCGTATTCCGACAGCGGGTTCCGCAAAGGCGTCGATTCAGTGATCGGCAGACGGCCCGGCGGAGTCTGGTAAGCCGACGCCGAGCTGATAAAGACGTACTGGCCCATGCGGTCTCGAAAGATGTCGAGCCGGGACTCCACCTCCCTGGGAGTGAAGGCGCGGAAGTCAGCGACGACATCGAACGTCCGGTCGCTGATCGCCTGACGTACCGAATCCGGGTCGCCAAGATCGCCGATCAGTTGCTGGCAGCCGTCGGGCAGCGGCCGGGTCGTCGACCTACCTCGGTTGAGAACGAAGACCTCCATGCCAACATCGAGACATCGCTGGGTGCACGCCGAGCTGATGATCCCCGAGCCGCCGAGGTACAACACCGACAAGGCAGGCATCGCTGCTCCCTTCGGGCCGTCGTTGACCGACAGCCTAGGGGGCACGCTGGCCGTAGGTCGTCACTCGTCGGTAGTGCTGGGCCTAGTCCGGGGCTTGCTCAGGCGCGCCATGGCAGCATGCCGGCCGGCATCCATGAGGCGATCGGGCACCAGGTTCATGGCCGCGATGATCGCCTTGGCCGAGAACGGGACGGCGTAACGAGCTTTTGGCTTGGCCGCGGAGATCGCCTTGAAAATCGCCTCGGCGACGATCTCAGGTTCGCTGCCTCGCCGCTCGGCGTGCGAATAGAGCGCTCGCATCGCGTGCACCTGTTGGCCGTAGGCGCTGTCGCCAGAGTACTTCTCGGCGCTTTCCAGGGCACCTTTTCCCCACTCTGTACGGATGGCGCCCGGCTCCATCACGATCACGTCGATGCCGAATGGGTGCAGCTCCAGCCGCAGGCTGTCGCTGAAGCCTTCAACCGCGAACTTGCTTGCGTGGTACCACGCTCCGAGTGGCTCGCCGAGATGCCCGCCGATGGAGGAGACGTTGACGATCTTGCCCGCGCCTGCGGCTCGCATCTGCGGTGTGACCAGCTGAGTGAGCCGGGCCAGACCGAAGAGGTTCACCTCCAGCTGATAGCGGCCTTCGGCTAACGGCACGTCTTCCACCGAACCGTACGACCCGTAGCCGGCGTTGTTGACCAGCACGTCAATGCGACCGTGGTCGGCCAGGATCTTCCCCACCACGCCCGTCATGGACGAGTCGTCGGCGACATCGAGCGCCACGACAGAAATGCCGTCCTCGGC
>DATFOP010000088.1:0-3552 GCA_035265505.1 Propionibacteriaceae bacterium
CGACACCCCGTGGACCTGCGCGTTCGATCCGGGCCAGTTGATCAACATCGTGTTGAAGAACGGCGAGGGGGGCTTCGTCGCCGACTCCGAAACCGTGCGCCGGCTAGAGGACGAGGGACAGGTCGTCTTCCGCTACCTCAACGGCAATCCGAACGGGTCGTTTCACGACATCGCGGGCATCTGCAACGATCGCGGCAACGTCGTCGGCCTGATGCCGCACCCTGAGCACAACGTCGATCCGTTGACCGGCCCGACGACCGATGGGGCAGCGTTCTTCCGCAGCGTGCTCAGCTTTCTGGCCGCGAAGGTCTAGCCTGCGGCGCATGGCTGGCCGGTCAGCACCCACTCAGACAGGTGCACGCACGTCGCCGAAGCAGCATCCTAGCGGCGGCCGGATCACCGATACGCCGCCTGAGTCACGGTGGCCGCTGAGCCGCCGCTGGACACTCCCGCTTATCGTGCTAGCTGTCCTCTTCGCTGCACTGCGCGGCATCCATGCCTTGGCAGAGACCCCCGAGCCGTCCCTGCTTCTGACCGAGCGCGTCGTCGTGGTCGGCGTCACCGGACGTCCAGAGCTCACCGAAGCTGACCGTACGGTTCTGGCCGCCAACCTCGAGTCTGCTCAAGTCGGTTCCATTGCCACGCGGGGGCGCTACGTTCCCGACTGCGCCGCGGCGGGTTGGACCACGCTGGGGGCCGGTCGGCGCGCCGCCGTCGGAGGTCTGTGCGACCCAGCTGTCGCTAACGGCACTGTGACGGATTGGGCGGCTCGGCAAGCCGCCGCGGCTGCGCGTAACGGCGACGCCCGGCTCGGTACGCTGGCCAACTCCGCCACGGGATGCGTGGCTGCCGTCGGACCGGGAGCCGGACTGGCCGCGGCGAGACCCGACGGCACGATTGCGGCCTACTCGACGCCGCAGCAATTCGTCGACGGCGGCCTCCAGCTGTCGTGTCCGGTGACGGTGATCGACGCTGGGCCGCTCTCCGACCAGATCATCGCGCGGTTTGCCACGGACGATTCAGTCACACTGATCGTCACCGGCATCGGACCCGCGGCCGGCACGCTGGATCCAAGCCTGCAGCTGGTCTACCAACTGGGTACGGCGCTTCCGGGATGGCTGACGTCGGCGAGCACGCGACGTGAGGGCATCGTCACGTTGACCGATCTCACCCGCACCTTGATCGACTTCACCCGCTCCGAGAACGCGGCGGTGCCGGTCGCCGTGGACGGGTCACCGTTCGCGTTCTATCAGGCCGCGCTCACCATCGAGGCCATCGAAGGCCAGCTGGCGTCGTCGGCGGCGCTCTCGGAGGCGGTTCAGATTGGGTATCTGGGCGTCGGGCTCGTCGGCGCACTGCTCTTCTTGATCATGATCGAAGGGGTGATCGTGGGTCGCCTGACGATCACCAGGTTGATCTTGACCTTGGCGACGGTGTGGGCAGCGTGCATGATTCTCACGGGCGCAGTTCCCTGGCAGCGCAGCGAGTCGCCCGGCGTGGCCGTGATCGCCGTGATGCTGGGCTGGGCGGTGATCTTGACTACCGGGGCCCTGTTGTTAGCCCGATTCGTACCAGCCCCGGCCGCCATCACCGGTGCGGCGCTGACCGTGGCCGCATTGACGATCGACGCCGCTCTCGGCGGAGCCATGCAGCCCGGATCACTGCTGAACTCCCGGCCGATCTTCGGACTGCGCTGGTACGGCTTCGGCAACGTCACCTTTTCGACGTACGCCAGTGCCGGGCTGATCCTCGCCGGCTACGTGGCGCATCGCTTCCTGCTGGCCGGTCGGCGAAGAGCAGCCGTGGTGGCGGTCGCCACGATCGGCTTCGGGATCGTGATCTGCGAGGGCTGGCCAACCATGGGCAGCGATTTCGGGGGTGTGATTGCGCTGAGCCCTGCGGTGCTCTGGCTGGTCCTGACGCTGTCCGGTGTCAGAATCACCTGGCCGAGGCTGCTGATCATCGGCGGATCAGCAGTCATCGCCGTCGGGCTGATCTCGGTGCTGGACTGGGTACAGGGTCCGGACCGCCGCAGCCACCTCGGCAACTTCATCCAGCGGATCATCGACGGTGACGCGCAGGACGTCGTGAGCCGCAAGGCGGTGGCGGCGTACCACAGTCTCACCGGACCGCTGGGCATTGGAGCGCTGATCATCGGCATTGCGTGTTGGGTCGTGATATTCCGCTACGCCTTGCCCCTGGTCCGGCAGCAGTTCAGCACGATCGAACCGGTGCTGATCGCGCTGCTCGGCACAGCAATTCTCGGCGCCGTGGTCAACGACGGCGGTGGCAGCGTGTGGCTCGCTGTGACCGCCTACAGCACTGTGACGATCGCCTGGTTCTGCGCGGACTACGCAGTGCGGCAGGGTTGGACGATCCGACCGCCATCTCCGGCCCGCCGGTAGCGTTGCACGAGTGGCCGACACAGTCGCGAATGCCCGCTCCACGCCGGGGGTCGCCCAGCCCTGGGCCGCGCTCGGCCTGAAATCCGACGAGTACGCCAAGATCATCCAGATTCTCGAACGGCGGCCGACATCATCTGAGCTGGCCATGTATTCGGTCATGTGGTCAGAGCATTGCTCGTACAAATCGTCCAAGGTGCACCTCCGCCGATTCGGCGAGCTGAGCCCGGACACTCCCATTGGCAAGCTGCTCGCCGGCATTGGCGAGAACGCCGGCGTGATCGACGTTGGCCAGGGCTACGCCGTCACGTTCAAGATCGAATCGCATAATCATCCCAGCTATGTGGAGCCTTACCAGGGGGCCGCGACCGGTGTGGGCGGCATCGTCCGGGACATCCTGGCGATGGGGGCGCGGCCGATCGCGGTGATGGATCCGCTGCGTTTCGGGCCGCTGCACGAGCCGGACACCGCCCGAGTGCTCCCTGGAATCGTCGCGGGTATCGGCGGATACGGGAACTGTCTCGGCCTGCCGAACATCGGCGGGGAGGTGGCCTTCGACCGCAGCTACCTCGGCAACCCGCTGGTGAACGCGCTTTGTGTCGGGGTGCTGCGCCACGACGATCTGCACCTGGCCAAGGCCACCGGGGCGGGGAACCGGGTGATCTTGTACGGGGCCTCGACCGGCGGGGACGGCATCGGCGGTGTGAGCGTGTTGGCGTCCGAAACCTTTGACGATGCCCGCGCTGAGTCTGACGACACGCAAGCAGGCCCCCCGACAGGCCTGGGGCGCGGCCCTTCGACAGGCTCAGGGCACGGAAAGAAGCGGCCCAGTGTTCAGGTCGGGGACCCGTTCATGGAGAAGCTGCTCATCGAATGCACCTTGGAGATTTTCGCGGCTGGGCTTGTCTCCGGCATTCAGGACCTAGGCGGCGCCGGGCTCTCCTGCGCCACGTCCGAGCTCGCCAGTGCCGGCGACGGAGGCATGCACATCGATCTTGATCACGTACCGCTGCGCGACTCGACGCTCAGCCCCGAAGAGATCTTGATGAGCGAGTCGCAGGAACGGATGATGGCCATCGTCGAACCGCAGCACGTGGAGCAGTTCTTGGCCATCTGTCGCAAGTGGGATGTGCTGGCCACCGTGATCGGC
>DATFOP010000089.1:0-2680 GCA_035265505.1 Propionibacteriaceae bacterium
AGGTCGCGCCGAGTAATCACCGAGGCCTGGCGAACCGGCAGCAGGAGGTCGGCAAGGATTAGCAGGATACTAACCGCCCAGGCCGAGGTATGGAAATGGTTGAGAAGGTCCCTCGACGCTTCCGCCTCGTCAAGGGTCGCCAGACGCGCAATGGCGCACAAGGCGAGCAGGGTACCGGCATCGCGAAGAGCCTCCGCGGGCCGCAGCCATGATGTGGTTCGATTTATCCGTGATCTTCCCGTTCTGCTACTGGACGCTGTCATGCTCACCAAGGCAACTTCCCCTCTCACTTAGCCTCGATCCACCGACGGTTTCGTTGAGTTGATCGGTGCGCTGCTGATCTGCCGCTTTCGCGGGTCAACGCAGAGTGTCTTGTCGGACCTCGCCGTCCGGGTGTTCCACGTCAGATCCTTGGATTGCGCCGTGGCGGCTGGTTGGTCAGGTGGCGACGGCGTCGGGTGGTCCGCAGGCTCGGGTGAACAGGGCGGTCCAGGCCTGCTGCCAGGGCCAGCCGCTCGGCAGGTGCAGTCTCAGCCGGCGGGCGGAGGTGGCGACCCTCGCCGGGACAGCGATCAGGGTGCGGCGGATAGTGGCGGTGGCCGCTTTGGATAGCGCCGGCCCGGTCAGGGTTGCGGCGGCGCGGGTGAGGTTGAACGCGATCACCGCGAGCACCAGCCAGGCCGCGTTGGCGGCGAACTTGCCGCTTGGCAGGTGCGCCAGAGCAGAGTTCTTCAGATCGGCGTGGACCTGTTCGATGATGGCGTGGCCGCGGTGGGTCTTGTCCGCGGCCACGGTGTTGAGGCTGCTGGTGGTGAAGAAGGCGTGGAACCGCCACACGTCGAACAGCCCGTCTTGGCCGGTCGGGTTCAGCTCGGGGATGCGGCGGATGATCAGCCGGCCCGGCACCTGCTGGGCGGCCGGCCGGGACGCGAACGCCACAAACGGCGTCTCGGCGACCTCGGCGCGGGACACCCAGCGGTCGGTCGCCTCGTCGAAGACGGCCTGCCGGTAGGCGATTGGGGTCCAGGCGTCGTCGGCAACTCCGGCGATGGCGGCCCTCACCCGCACGTCTTGGCGGACGGTGACCGACACCTGAGCCCCGCACCGGACGGCGCAGCCGATGGTGTCGGATCCGTAGAACGCCGAGTCGGCCCGCAGCAACACCGGCCGCCCGCTCGCCAGCCGGGACACGATCTTGAGCGTGTCGGCAACCAGCCGTTTCGCGCCGCGCGGTGAACCGCACGACCCGCGGCGCAGCCGAGACGCCACGATCACCGGCGCGGACTCCGCCGTGGTGGCGGTGGCGAGCAACGCGTTCAGCCCGCGAACCTTCGAGTAACCGAACGCGGCGCCCTGCTTGGCGTAGCCGTGCACCTCCACGATCGTGTCGTCGAGGTCGACCAGCACCGGCCCGGCACCCAGCAGCGGGGCCCGCACCGCCAGAGCGGATAGGAAGCGCGACGCAACCGCATCCAGCTGCCGGACGTGGCCGAAGGTGAACGACCGCAGAAACGAACCCAACGTCGACGGCGCGTAGCCACCAGTGAACACCCGTCTCATCCCGCCATGGCGCAGCAGCCGCATATCGTCGATCGAGTCCGCCCCCGCCGCCATTCCCGCCACCAGCGACGCGACCTTCAGCCCAGCGTTCGCGCCCTTGTCGGTCGGCACACTCAAATGCTCATCGGCCAGCCGGTGCAGACCCGCCGACCAGGCCAGCTGAAGCAGCGGAACCAACCCCGCCGCCGACACCAGGTTCGGCTCGTCGAACACCGCCGACACGGCGGCCTGCGTATGAGACAGTTGCATCCGAGAGATGCCCTTCCCGCGCGGTGAACTGAGACCTTCGACAAGTCCAATTCTCCAAGCCGGCAAGGGCATCCTCGCTCTACGCCACGCTCAACTCACAAGATCATCGGCGGATCGAGGCTAAGTGGGCCTCCGACGCGCAAACCTTCCGGTCAGCGGTTCTCGTCGCGGCTGCCGGACTTGGCCAGGCCGCGGCTGATCAGGTAACCGATTGTCAGCAAGGTGACCAGGAACCAGCCCTGGTAGGCGCTGAACCGTTGACCGTCCTCGTTGACGTCGACCACCCAAGAGGCGATCAACACACCGAGGACCGACAATAGGTAGACGATCAGCTCGGTGGTCTTGAACGACGGCTTGGTCTCCCTGGCGAGGCGGCGGTCCACATCTGGTGGTGCCACAGTACCGCTGCCGGTGGTCACGTCGTAAGGGTCGGTGGTGCTGCTGGACATGCTTCTCCCTTATGGAGTGTGGGATTCGACGGGACGCTTCTTGCCCGGCACGAGGATTGCAAATTGACCAAAGACTCGGCTTATTCGGCTACCGGCCCTTGCCATGTGTGACCTGCATCGCACACGCTGCAATCGGAGTCCCATATACCCCCGTTGGATCATGCCAAACGAGAAGTACAAGATCTTCTGGATCTGCAGCAGGTGGGTATGTTCCGGGAAGGTGTTGTCTGCGCCTAGGGGCTGCCAACGCTTAGGCCGGGTCGGTTCAGCAAACCAGCCGCCCTAGCCGCCGGTTCTTCCAGTACTATCCCCCGCCCCGCCAGGGTCTAGCGTGGGTGAAGTGAACCTGACCGCTGATTTGCACACTCAACTCGCGCAGGCGGCGCGGGAGTTGCACGCGGAGCCAGATACCCAGCGCACGA
>DATFOP010000090.1:0-11938 GCA_035265505.1 Propionibacteriaceae bacterium
TAGCGGTGTTGGTGGGCACCGTTCCGCAGAGTGGGGTGTTCCTTCGTGAGCTCGGCGAGCTGCCCGATCTTGAGATACAGCTGATGTTCGGTATTGAAATTGGATTGGGCATGGGTCCGTGCCGTGCCGAGCAGGTCGTCATCGAGATAGTCAGGGACCTCGCTGGCGAACATGGACTGCCGGGCGACCTGGTCCCCGCCTGTCCCAGTGAAGCCCTGCTCGTCGCCGTAGTAGACGACGGGGTTTCCGCGGGAGAAGTACATCAACTCGTGCGCGAGCCGGTCGCGGGCGAGCAGTTCGTCCTCGGCCGCGCCGGGGTTGTCCGCCGTCAGGAAGTAGCCGATCCGGCCCATGTCGTGATTGCCGAGGAAAGTTGGCAGCTGGTAGACGTTGGAATCCGCGTCGGTGTACCAGTCATCGTTGCGGAACAGCGTCCGCAGCAGGCCTGGGTCCTCACTCTGTGAGGCGAACTTGCGCGCGGCGTCTTGGAACGGGAAGTCCAGCACGGCCTGCATCTGATTGCGGGTGGTGTACTGCGAGGTGAACGGCCGGGTGGTGTCGAAGACCTCGCCGAACATGAAGAACTCGCGCTTGCCCTGGCTGCGGGCGTAAGCCATTACCTCGGGACCGAAGCGCTGCCAGAACTCGTCGTTGACGTGCTTCATTGTGTCGATCCGGAAGCCGTCGATGCCCATCTCCCGGATCCAGGTCTTGTAGACCTCGATCATCCCGTTGACCACGGTGGGGTGCTCGGTGAACAGATCGTCCAAGCCGAAGAAGTCCCCGTAGTAAGAGTCCTCGCCGATGAATGTCGTGTTGCCTCGGTTGTGGTAGAGCGTCACGTCGTTGAGCCAACTCGGGACCTTGAGGTTCTGCTCGCCTGCCTCGAGCACCGGTGTGTACGGGAACGACGTGGTCGGGCTCAACGTCGGGAAGGTGTTGCCGCCCGCGTAGTCGCGGTCGTCGAAGGGCGTTCCGGACGACGTCCGATATGGCTCAACATCCTTGGACACGTACGCCGTTCGGGCACCCTCCTCGTAACCGACCACATCCGCCGTGTGGTTGGTGATGATGTCGAAGTAGACCTTCATCCCGCGCCGATGCGCCGCATCGACGAGATCGCGCAGTTCCTCGTTCGTCCCCAGATGCGGGTCGATCTGGGTGAAGTCTGTGACCCAGTAGCCGTGGTATCCCGCAGAAGGGCCGTCCTCGAGCTGGACAGCCTTGTTCTTGAAGCTCGGGGTGAGCCAGATGGAGGTGGTACCAAGACCGCGGATGTAGTCAATGCGGTCTAACAGTCCTTTGAGGTCACCACCGTTGTAGAAGCCCTTGTTCGTTGGGTCGAACCCGTGCTGGTTGGGCCCGCCCGCAATCCCGCCGGTGTCGTTATCTGTAGTCCCGTTCTCGAACCGATCGGCCATGACGAAGTAGAAATTCTCATCGGTGACCGGTGCCCGTAGCGAGTGCTTGCCGGGAAGCTTCCCGGCCTTGCCGTTCGGGTGGTCCTGACCCTTCTCTCGCAGTGCTGCAGGCCGCGCTCTATGCGATGAATCGGCGGCGGTGGCTCGCCTCGATTCGTCTGCGGGTTGCGCGCCAGCCGAGCTGACCGGCACCGTGGCGACCGCAGCCGCCAGACTGCCGACCAGCAACGCGATGCCAGTGCGACGAAGGGACATGGCGCTCCTCTTCACTGAGGTCGGGGAAGTTCTGCCTCAGCGAACACGTCGAGCATGCACGGGTCAACGACCGGAAGGGCGAGTTGCCAACCTCGATGTACAACGATTGGGAAGGCTCGAGGTCACGCAGGCGGACGAAGGTTACCGACAGATAACCGCCACACCACTAGATCGGGATTTCGACGATCGCCCGAGTACCTGGGCCTTCGGGTTGTGGGCCAAGGCGGAAATTGCCTTCCATCTCCCCCACCAGTGTGTCGACGATGGACAGACCGAGGCTGCGCGATTGGCGCCAGTCGAAATCCGGCGGCAGGCCACGACCGTCGTCACTAATCTCCACCCGCAACCTGCCGTTCGCCAACGACGGCACGACC
Organism: Propionibacteriaceae bacterium; assembly: GCA_035265505.1. Taxonomy (GTDB): domain Bacteria; phylum Actinomycetota; class Actinomycetes; order Propionibacteriales; family Propionibacteriaceae; genus Microlunatus. The sequence goes on from DATFOP010000090.1 coordinate 2,051, forward strand.
CGTACTTCACCAGGGGTGTCAGCGAGCCCATGCTCAACCGCGTTCTGACACAGCTCGGTGAGCACCATCGCCAGACTCGTGGCCACGTCCGCCGAGACGACGCCGAAGCTCCCCTGCCGGACGGCGGAGACGCCCCCTTCGAAGGTGGCGACGTCGCCGACCATCCGCAGCAGGCCATCGGCGACACGGTCGAACTCGACGGTCTCATCGAAAGTCTGGGACAACGTCTCGTGCACGATCGCAATTGCAGCCACGCGCGACATGGCGTCGTTCAACGCCACCCGCGCCTCGGCCGAGGAGATGCGGCGCGCCTGCATGCGCAACAGGGCGGCCACCGTCTGCAGGTTGTTCTTCACCCGATGGTGGATCTCCCGAATGGTCGCGTCTTTTGTTACCAGCTGGCGCTCCTTGCGCCGAAGATCGCTGACGTCCCGACAAAGCACGATCGCTCCCACACGCTCGGTTCGATTGAGCAGGGGGAGGACACGGACCATCAAGTGAGCTTCGCCGGCCACCAACTCGGTCCGCCGGGCGTTACGCCCTGACAGCACGGAGGCGATCGAGTCATCCACCGGCCCTGGACCGGCGGGGAACAGCTCACCGGTCAGGGTTGGCAGGTGCTCATCGACCAAATCGCCGATCAGGCCGAGACGCCGGTAGGCGCTCAAGGCGTTCGGGCTCGCGTACTGGACGCAACCGCTGGCGTCGATGCGAATGAATCCATCACCGACTCGCGGGCTGAACGCCAGCGTGGTCGCGTCACTAGGCATCGGAAACGCACCAACGGTGATCATCCGGGCAAGCTCAGCAGCGGTACCGAGGTATGCCTGCTCCAAAGAGCTGGGCGCACGCACCCCAAGCAGGCTGGTGTGCTGCTCCACGACCGCAATCACCCGCCGGCCACGTTTCACCGGAATGGCGTGGCTGTCGACAGGCATCCCGGCGGCGAGCTTTCCTCCACTCGTCCGGGTGATGTTGCCCGTGCTGAACGCCTGCGACACCAGGTGTTCCGGCGCGTAGGCGATCAGGTCGCCGACCACATCATCGAGCAGCGCTGTCGGACCGGTGGTAGGCCGGATCTGTGCCGCCGCCCAGAACACGTTCTCATCCCGGTCCGCCACCCACAGAACCAAGTCGGAGAAGGACAAATCGGCGAACAGCTGCCACTCCGAGACCAAGAACCACAGCCATTCGCGGTCGGCTTCGGAGAGATCGGTGTGCTGACCGATGACCTCCGACATGGACGGCATGATGCAACCCTAATAACCTGCGAAGCAGCGCCACACCATTCGGGGGCGGGAGCGGAAAGGCCGGACATGAGCAACGCACGGACCGGCGGCACAGAGCCAGGCGGCACAGATCCGAATCCCGAATCAACGGACCCTCGATGGCGGCTGACGCCCAGCAAGTACGCGGTGGCGGCGATCTTGCTGATCGCCATCGTGGTGCCGCTCTTGGTGTCGACCTACGATCGAAAGGAGCCGCGGCTCTTCGGCTTCCCCTTCTTCTACTGGTATCAGCTGGCCTGGGTGTTCATCGCCGCGGGCCTCTGCGGACTTAGTTTCTGGATCTTGAAGCGGGAGCGGGCAGCATACGCCCGTGATCATCCCCAACCGCAGGCACGGCCCTCAGGGGAGGACCGGTGAACGGCGTCAACGTAGTGGCCCTGACCGTCTTGATCCTGCTCTTCGCACTCGTCACGGTCCTCGGCTTCCGCGCTGCCCGTTGGCGGCAGCCGGAGGATCTTGCCTCGTTGCACGAATGGGGGCTGGGCGGGAAGAGCTTCGGCACGATCACCACCTGGTTTCTGCTGGGTGGCGACCTGTACACCGCCTACACCTTCATCGCCGTTCCTGCGGCCATGTGGGCGACTGGCGCGGTGTCCGGGTTCTTCGCCGTCCCGTACACGGTCGTGCTCTACCCGATCATCTTCTTCTTCCTGGCTCGAATGTGGTCTGTGGCACACCGCCATGGCTACGTCACGACCGCCGACATCGTTCAGGGGCGTTACGGCACTCGCAGCTTGAGCCTGGCCGTGGCCATCACCGGGATTTTGGCCACCATGCCCTACATCGCGTTGCAGCTCGTCGGGATTCAGGCCGTGCTGGAGGTGACCGGCGTGGGGGGAAACAGCGTGCTCGCCCGCGACCTTCCCCTCTTGATTGCATTTGCCGTGTTGGCTGCCTACACCTACTCCTCAGGGCTGCGGGCCCCGGCGCTGATCGCCTTCGTGAAGGATGGCCTGATCTACCTGGTGATCGCGGTGGCCGTCATCTACCTCCCGATCAAGTTCGGCGGCTGGGGCGGAATCTTCGACGCCGCGGAAGCCAAGATGGCGACGCCGTCGGCCACCAATCCCGGAATGCCGACCGGCACGTTCATTCCCGGAACGGCCGCTCACTGGGCGTACGCCTCCCTCGCCCTCGGGTCTGCGTTTGCGTTATTCATGTACCCGCACTGCGTGACCGCGACGCTGAGCTCCAAGGATCGGAGCACGGGCCGGCGCAACGCGGCAATCCTGCCGGCGTACTCCCTCCTCCTCGGCCTGCTGGCCCTGCTGGGCTACATCGCCATCAAGGCGGGCACAAAGCCGATCGGTCTGGACGGTACGCCGAATCCGCAATTGGTTATCCCCCAGCTGTTCGAAGATAACTTCCCCAGCTGGTTCGCCGGTGTGGCCTTCGGTGCGATCGCCATCGGTGCGCTCGTGCCAGCGGCGATCATGTCCATCGCGGCGGCCAACCTGTTTACGCGCAACATCTACAAGGCCTATCTGAAGCCGGAGGCGACCGACGCCCAGGAGGCACAAGTTTCCAAGATCGTGTCCTTGATCACCAAGTTCGGGGCGCTGCTCTTCGTCTTGTTCCTCGACAGGCAGAACGCGTTGAACTTCCAGCTGCTGGGCGGAGTCTGGATCCTGCAGACGTTCCCATCGATCGTGTTCGGCCTGTTCACCCGCTGGTTCCACCGCTGGGCCCTGCTTGCCGGGTGGGCGGCTGGAATGATCTACGGCACGGTTGTCGCATATGGATACTGCACGGCCTGCACGACCCGCCCATTCGCGAATTCACTGGCTGTGGTGCCCCTGCTCGGTGAGGCCGGCTACATCGGACTCACCGCCTTCGTGGTCAACGTCGTGGTTGTCGTCCTCCTGACAGCCCTGCTGCGCGCGGCGAGAATCTCCAACGGCACTGACATCACCCGGCAGTCGGACTACTTCGCCGATATCGGCGATCCAGGCGTCGAGCCGGTTGTCGTCGAGAGCCGTCCGGTCCACTGAGCCGATGGACGAAGTAGGCAACGCGTGAAGCTACCGACTAAACTCCCACGGTCGCGACAAGCGAACCATCAATCGGCGGAGCAGGAGGAAGTCCATGGCTAAGGGTGGCCGGAAGCGACGCGCCCGCAAGAAGAAGAGCGCGAACCACGGCAAGCGCCCGAACGCCTGACGGCGCCAGCCCAGACACAAAAACCCCCGCGGAAACCGGCGGGGGTTCTGTAGTCTCCGGTGATCTAGGAGGTCTGGCGGAAGGTGCTCAGCTGGGCGACGATCTTGGCACGCAGGTGACTGGGTGCGACGTCACCGCCACAGCTCCGGTGCAGCAGTGACTTGAACTCCTGCTCCACGTCGAACCGGTCCAGACATCCCTCGCACGCCGCCAAATGCTGGCGTATCGCGTGCGCCGATGATTCGTCCAGCTCGGAGTCCAGGAACTCCCATACCCGCTGGACGACGTCCGCACAGTCGTCGAACGACATTCCCCCATGACTCATGATCGACTTGTCTCCCGCATTAGGCCGCGCTCCTTGGCGTAATCGTCCAGCAATGTCCGCAAGGTGTTGCGGCCCCGGTTGAGCCTGGACATCACCGTACCGATCGGCGTGCCCATGATTTCGGCGATTTCCTTGTAGGAGAAGCCCTCAACGTCGGCTAGATACACTGCTAGCCGGAAATCAGGCGCGAGTCTCTGCAGCGCCTCCTTGATATCGGAGTCCGGCAGGTTCTCCAACGCCACCACCTCAGCCGATTTCAGCCCGGACGAGGTGTGCGATTCGGCTCGGGCAAGCTGCCAGTCCTCCACGTTCTCGCCATCGGAGATCTGCGGCTCCCGCTGCTTCTTCCGGTACGAGTTGATGTAGGTATTCGTGAGGATCCGGTAGAGCCACGCCTTGAGGTTCGTGCCGGGCGTGAACTGGTGGAACGAGGCGAACGCCTTCGCGTACGTCTCCTGGACGACGTCCTCGGCATCTGCCGGGTTGCGGGTCATCCGCAGGGCGGCGGCGTAGAGCTGGTCGAGGTACTGCAGCGCGTCGGCTTCGAACCGCGCCGAACGCTCCTGGGCAGTCTCGGCATGACTCTCCGGCTCGACCGCTTCGGTGTCCGCCGAGGTGGGGGTCGCAGGGATACTCATCACGTACGAGAGTACCGGCGAGCCCACAGGTCGGAGTTCGTCCGACAGGCTGTCGACCAAGAAGGGCACGTCAGAAAGAACGCGTTCATGGTGAAGGTATTCCCAATCGCCGGTCGACGAATCGGCTGACCTCGCTCAACACGGCGGCGCGCAGGTCGGCCGCGGTGAACGAGGAGGCTGTGGCCACCCGAAAGCTATGGTTGGCTCCCGGCAACTCGACCAGCCGAATGCCCACGGCGCTCTTAGTGGCCGCCTCGATCTCGGCCGCCGAGCCGAATGCGTCGGACGCGCCCTGCAGGACCAGCCGCGGCGCGTGCGGCTGAAGCAGTTCCGCGATCCGGGACTTGTCCGACTGGCCGGGCAGGTGCAGCGGAAAAGCAAGACAGATCACGCCCGCCGGCCCCACCACATTTGCTGTCCGGCAGGCGACTCGCGCGCCCGCACTGCGCCCGCCGACGAAGAGAGGGTCGATCGCCCAAGGCTGCTGCCGGAGCCAGTCGAGGGCGGCGAGCCAGGCCTCGTCCAGCCTCGCCGGTGGTGTCGCGACCCGGCGTCCGGCCGTTCGCCATGGCTGCTCGAAGCGAACGACGGTCGTTCCGTCCTCCGGCATCCGCCGGGCAAGCAGCTCGAGGTCCATCGCGCTGGGGCCTCCTCCGGCACCATGCCCGAGCGCCAGCGTCGCCACCGGATCCTTGGCGGCATCGATGAGCAGCCGTCCGGGACCCTGCGGGGTATTCACCGGCGCGATCGCGGTTGGCATGGATCAGATCAGGGTGCCCTGAGCATCGGCGGCGTCCTCGGATGCCTCAGCGATCGGTTCAAGCAGCGACGGATCGTTGTTCTGGACGCTGTTGACCGCCGTGGACACCGGGTGAGCCTCAAGGAGATCCGCCTCGGTCACCGCCAGCAGGTCTCGCGCAGCCGCGGGATCCGTGAGTTCAGGATCCAGCCAGGCATCCAAGGCGTTGCGGGTGATCACCATCGGCATTCGATCATGGATGTGACCGGCCGCGTCCGTGGCCTCGGTCGTGATCACCGAGCAGGTCCGCAACCACGCGGAAGCATCCTCTCGGTCCTTGGTCGGATCCCGCCAGATTTCGTAGATGCCAGCCATCACCAATCGCTCGCCGTCGGCCCGATGGATGAAGAACGGCTGCTTCTTGGTCTTGGTCGATCCCCTGTCCGCGGCCCGGGTGCCCTCGGGCGTGTACCACTCGTAGAAACCGTCAGCCGGGAGCAGGCAGCGGCGGAGCTGAAACGCCCTTCGGAAGGCCGGCTTGTCGGCCACCGTCTCCAACCGCGCGTTGATCAGCCGAGAACCGATCGAGGCGTCCTTCGCCCACGACGGCACTAGCCCCCAGACCAGCGGTGCCAGGCGCCGCCGAACTTCCCCGGAGTCCCGAACTCGGCGCTCGAACACCGCTGGTACGGCAACGGTTGGCGCCACGTTGTAGTCCGGGCCTGGTAGGCCGTCGAAGACATCGTCGACGTCGAACTCGATTCGCAACACATTGGCGTTGGCCGAGGACGCATACCGACCGCACATGTTCATCGACGTTATCTCACGCCGGTGACACGGCCCCCCGGCTTTTCCTGTACAGCCGGGCGCGATAGGAATAGCTCATGACTTTGCTACGCGCTGGTGCGCGCACCATGCTCGCTTCCTATTTCATCGTCAACGGCGTGAAGACCGTTCGCAATCCCGACCCGCTGGTGCCGGCGGCCGAGCCTGTCGCCGACCGTGTCGTTCCGCTGGTCAAGAAGTACGCCCCGCAGCAGGTCGCCACGGCGATTCCAGAGGATACGGCGAACCTGGTCCGCGCGAACGGAGCTGCGCAGATCGTTGGCGGCCTCGCGCTCGCCAGCGGCAAGGGGCGGCGAGCGGGAGCACTGTTGCTGGCTGGCGCGCTGATACCCAGCACCCTGGCGAGGCACCCCTTCTGGACCCGGACCGACCCGGAGGAGAAGGCTCTGGATCGTTCCCAGTTCCTCAAGAACGTGAGTTTGCTCGGTGGCGTGCTGCTGGCCGCCGTTGACACCGAGGGCAAGCCGAGTCTCGCCTACCGGGCTCAGAAGGGCGGGCAGTCGCTGGCTAAGGAGACTCGCAGGGCCCGGAAGTCGCTGGCCAAGAGCACCAGCGGCCTGGCCAAGAGCACAAGTGGCGTGGCCGATGATGCGCTGGCCGGTGGCGCGGCGCTGGTCGGTGCGGTGGTCGCCGGCTCGCGGGCAGCCAGGAAGAAGGCGGCTAAGGAACGGAAAAAGGCGCATCAGGTGGCCGCCAAGCAGGCAGCGGACGCTCAGGTAGCCGCCGATAAGGCTGCCAAGCAGGCGGCGAAGGAGGATCGGAAGCAGCAGAAGGCCTACCGGCGGAACAAGAACATTCGGCGCGGGGAAAACTAACGGCACTGCCTAACGTCCACCTTCGCGCACACGTCCAGCTTCGCGCACGTGTCTGACGCTCAGTCCGAAGTCTTTGGACCGGGACCTCGGTGGGCCGCGCCCGGTGCCCCCGCACCGATCCGGGCCACCGTACGGATTCCCGGCTCTAAGTCCGAGACGAACCGCGCGCTGATCATCGCCGCGCTGGCCGAAGGCCCGTCCATGATCATCGACGGGTTGGAAGCCCGCGACACGCAGTTGATGCGCGATGCACTCCGCACCCTTGGCGTCCGGATCACCGAGCAGGGCAACCGGTGGCAGATCGACCCACCGTCGCGCCTTCGACCCGGTGGCCGAATCGACTGCGGGTTGGCCGGCACGGTGATGCGCTTCATGCCGCCGGTCGCAGCACTGGCACCGGGGCCAGTGCGGTTCGACGGCGACCAACAGGCCTATGCCCGCCCGATGAAGGTCATCTTGACGGCCCTTCGCAGGCTCGGCGCCCGGACCGATCGCAACGCTTTGCCGTTCACATTGACCGGGGACGCTAACCTGGCCGGCGGGACGGTAACCCTTGACGCGTCTGAATCAAGTCAGTTCGTCTCCGGACTGCTGCTTAGTGGCGCCCGGTATGCCAACGGGGTCGACGTCAGGCACGAGGGACCGCCAATGCCGTCGCTGCCGCACATCGATATGACGGTGGCCATGCTTCGGGCGCGCGGGGTCGAAGTCAACACTTCCGAGCCCAACCGTTGGGTCGTTCGACCGGGGCGCATAGCAGCCCGCGACGTCTCCATCGAACCGGACCTGTCCAACGCGGCACCATTCCTTGCCGCGGCCGCTGTGACCGGTGGCACCGTCACCGTCCCGGGGTGGCCGGTGCGCACGTATCAGCCCGGCGATCAGATCCGCGAAATCCTCCAGCGCTTCGGCGCGCAGGTCACCTGGCGTGACGGCGAGCTGCAGGTCCACGGCACGGACCACCTCCACGGCGTCGATGTCGACCTTCATGGTGCTTCGGAGCTCACCCCGGTCGTCGCCGCGATGGCGGCGCTTGCCGACTCGACCAGCCATCTGCGCGGAGTCGGCCACATCCGCGGCCACGAAACCGACCGCCTGGCAGCGTTGGAGATGGAACTCAATCGGCTGGGCGCCCATGCCAGCCAGACCGACGACGGGCTGGTGATCCATCCGCGACTGCTCGGCGGGGACGTGTGGCACACCTATGCCGACCATCGGATGGCCCAAGCGGGCGCGCTACTCGGCCTGGTCGTGCCAGACGTCGAGTTAGACGACGTGACCTGCACGGCCAAGACCATGCCGGAGTTCGTCGACCTGTGGAATGCCATGATCATCGACTCCCAGCCGGACCCAGCGCTGGATGATCACTCCCCAGCCGATGACGACGCCGGCGAGCAAGGCGCTCCCCTTTCGTGACGTCCCGCAGCTTCGGTAGGGACGAGCAGGAGGCGTTCGACCGACCTGGCCGGAGCACGAGGCCCCGGACCAAGGACCGCCCAAACTATTCCGGCGCCGAGACAGGCATGATCATTACGGTTGATCGGGGGCGCTACCGCACGCTGGTGGACGACCGCGAGGTCACGGCCACCAAGGCGCGGCATCTCGGTCGGACGGGCGTCATCGTCGGTGATCGGGTCAGGGTTGTCGGCAACACGTCCGGAGACGAAGGCACCCTGGCCAGGATCGTGCAGGTCGAGGACCGCCACACTGTCCTGCGACGAACCGCCGACGACGAGGACCCGTATGAGCGTCCTATCGTGGCGAACGCCGATCAGCTGGTGATCGTCACCGCACTAGCGGATCCGCCACCCCGGATCGGGATGATCGACCGGATCCTGGTCGCCGGTTTCGACGCCGGAATCGCCCCCTTGCTGTGCCTCACCAAGGCCGACCTGGCAGCACCCGACGAGCTGGTGGCGCAGTACGAGCCGTTGGGTGTGCCAGTCCAGGTGACCCAGCCTGGAGTAGACCTCGACCCGCTGAAACGGGCGCTGGCCGCGCATCGCAGTGTGTTCGTCGGCCATTCGGGGGTGGGTAAGTCGACGCTGGTCAATGCATTGATTCCTGGAGCCAAGCGGGTCATTGGGGAGGTCAACGAGGTAACCGGACGGGGCCGGCACATCTCGACCTCCGCGATCGCTCTGCAGTTGCCGGATACGGACGGGTGGGTGATCGACACGCCCGGCGTGCGCTCGTTCGGCCTCAGCCATGTCCGGCCCGATCGGATCATCGCCGCGTTCGGTGATCTCGACGAGTTGAGCTCCAACTGTCCTCGGGGCTGCAGCCATACCGCAGGAGAGCCGGAATGCGCCCTGGACGAGGCGGTGCGCCGGGGGCAACTTTCTCCCCTGCGGCTGGCGTCGTTCCGCCGGATGCTCGGGTCGGGCCAGTAGCGTAAGGCCATGTCTGCTTCGCTGCAGTCGAGCGCCGGGGGCGGCTCCGCTGGACAGGCTCCGTCGACGACGGCGGCCGGCTCGGCTGCGTCGACTCGCGAGGCTCCGCAGTCCGACAGCGCACTGCGTCGAGGCCTGACCGACGATCTGCGCCTCGCTCACCTGCTGGCCGACGACGCCGACTCCATCACCATGAATCGCTTCAAGGCCCTGGATTTGTACGTCACCTCCAAACCTGACCTGACGCCAGTCAGTGACGCGGACACCGCCGTGGAGGAAGCGCTACGCCGCACCCTGGGTCGAGCCCGACCTCGGGATGCGGTGCAGGGTGAGGAACTTGCCGTCACCGGTTGGGGACCGCGGCGCTGGGTGATCGACCCGATCGACGGGACGAAGAACTTCATCCGCGGCGTACCGGTCTGGGCCACCCTTATCGCGCTGATGATCAACGACGAGGTTGTCGTCGGTGTCGTCAGCGCACCAGCACTGGGTCGCCGGTGGTGGGCCGGCGTGGGAGGCGGCGCCTACGCCGGCAAGTCGCTGATGTCGGGGACCCCCTGTCATGTCTCCGACGTCGCTCGGATCGACGACGCGTCTTTGAGCTACGCGTCCATCTCGTCCTGGGTCGATGCCGGTCAGGGTCAGGAGTTCGTCGATCTGCTGCGCTCCTGCTGGCGGACCCG
>DATFOP010000091.1:0-3260 GCA_035265505.1 Propionibacteriaceae bacterium
CGGCGGGTGTCGACGAGGAGTCGATCGCGGAGTTCGAGGCCGACCGGGACCGGAATCTGTACAAGATCTGGAACCGGCTGTCCTCGGGCTCCTACTTCCCGCCGCCGGTGAAGGCGGTGGAGATCCCCAAGGCAGGAGGCAGAGGGGTTCGTTTGCTCGGAGTGCCGACCGTGGCCGACCGGGTCGCCCAGACGGTGGTCAGGATGTATCTGGAACCGAAGGTCGAACCGGTCTTCCACCCGGACTCCTACGGCTACCGACCGGGTAAGTCCGCGTTGGACGCGGTCGCGGCGTGTCGCCAGCGGTGCTGGCGAACGGCCTGGGTGATCGATTTGGACATCCGGGCGTTCTTCGACAGCGTGCCCTGGGACCTCGTGCTCAAGGCGGTCGCCCACCACACCGACCAGCGGTGGATCCTGCTGTATGTGGAGCGGTGGCTGAAGGCGCCGCTGCAACGGCAGGACGGCACGCTGGTCGCTCGGGACCGCGGGACCCCACAGGGTTCAGCGATCTCGCCGCTGCTCGCCAACCTGTTCATGCATTACGCGTTCGACGCCTGGATGGCCCGGCAGTATCCGGCCGTGCGGTTCGAGCGCTACTGCGATGACGTGGTGGTCCACTGCGGCAGCCAGCGCCAGGCCCGCCACGTGCGGGATGCGATCGCTGATCGTCTGGCGCAGGTCGGTCTGGAGTTGCATCCGGACAAGACGCGCATCGTGTACTGCAAGGACGCGGACCGCACGGGCTCCTACGAGCACATCAAGTTCACGTTCTTGGGCTATGAGTTCCGGCCTCGGCTGGCCAAGAACAGGCACGGCAAGCATTTCGTGTCGTTCCTGCCCGCGGTCAGCCCCGACGCGATCAAGGCGATGGGCGCCGAGATCCGCTCGTGGCACCTGGCCCGCCGCAGTGACAAGTCCCTCGACGACCTTGCGCGGATGTTCAACAGCATCGTGCAGGGGTGGATCAACTACTACGGGCGCTTCTACAAGTCCCGGTTGCTCTACTTCCTCCGGCGGCTCAACAACCACCTGGTGCGGTGGGTCTGCCGGAAGTACAAACAACGGCTGCGCAACCGCGAGCGGCGCGCGATGGCATGGCTGGCCGAGATCGCCCGGCGATCTCCCCGCCTGTTCGCGCACTGGCGGCTCGGCGCGGGTCCTGACGGCTGGGCAATGGGAGCCGGATGAATCGAGAGGTTCACGTCCGGTTCTGCGAGAGCCGGGGGGTGCGATCCCCCCGGCCACTCACCTCCTCATCGTGTCGTCCAAGCCGGTGACAGAGCGGCTGCGGGCCCGACTCGCCGAACACCTGGGCGAGCTTGGGCTCACCATGTCCCCGGAGAAGACCCGGGTGACCACCGCCGCCGAGGGATTCGACTTCCTGGGGTTCCGCTTCCAGCGGCGCCATTCGAGGAAGCATGGCAAAGACGTGACCGACGTCTTTCCGACCCCGCAGGCGTGTAAGCGAGCCCGGCAGCGGGTGCGCGCGGTCTTGCAGGCCGGCCAAGGACGAGGCGAGAGCCTCGCCCAGATGGTGGAGCAGATCAACTACGGGCTGCTGGGCTGGACGAGCTACTACGCCCACACCCACGCGTCCCGGGCGTTCGACAAGCTCCAGGCCTACACCAACCGGCGCCTCCGCCGGCACCTGCGACGCCGGAGACAGAAGAGCGGGTTGGGCCGCTACAGGGAGATGCCCGACCGGGTTCTGTACGAGAAGCTGGGCCTTGCCTACATCCGGCGGGGCCGCGTTCGCTATGTCACGCCGTAATGCTGCCGGTGAACGCTGTCGGTGAGCGGCTTGAGGGAAAACCTCACGAGCCGTTCGACGGGGGGGCGGAGGAAACGCGCTGGTCAAGGCCAGTGGCGCGCCTCCGCCCTACCCTACACCGCACGCCCGGTTTGACAGGGGGCCGCTGGCCGACCAGGCCATGAGGAGCCGGACACCACGCACCAGCGGGGAAACCCGCCGGACTGAGCCCAGCCACCTACAGCACGGGGAACCAGCGGCCTACCTCACCACCAGCCGGCGTTGATCCGGCCGAACCTTGCCGAGCGTAGCGAACGGCGGTGATGCTCCCCGGCGCTGGACGGCGATCTAAATGCCACTCACTGATCGGCTCAGCACCTGGCTCGCGGACGAACTCACAGCCCGGTCGCACCCGCCCTACCGCCGCTCACAGCGGTGTGGCGCTCACTCATTGACCGGATGAGCACACGGCCTGACGCCCAGGTCGGCGTCCTGTGAGGAACGCTGTGAGCCTGTCGCGGTCTCTTACTGGTCAGCATCAGCCGCCTGCCCGGAGGCCGCGCCGTGCCCGACCCGTCGACCAGCTCGTGTTTCCGGCCGGCCCCCTTCGGCAGAGAAGTTCCAGTAGGGGACTGGCTGCGGCCCGGTAGAGCCGGCGAGCGGGGCGGCATGGGTTGGAAGGGAGCGATGGCCTGGCCGCCCAGCATCGCCACCACGGTCAGCAGACCATCACGGCCTGCCCAGGCCCGATGGCCCTTTCGGATTCCCACCGCGCTTGTTCTCAGCGGCGGCTTCGGTTCAGGACTGAAGACCTCGACGCCTTCATCGCAACCGTGCTCGTCCGAAGTCAAGGAGCTGGCAGCGTCGTGACCGACCTAGAGCGCGAGGTGGTCGAGGAGCGGCGAGCGCAGGGCCTGCCCCCCCGCATCACCAACCCACTGATCCTCCGGCGTGTGGCCAGCTTAATCACCGCCCCGACTCCCATGTCAACCAACTCCGGAATGGCGCCTGAGCGGGCCTCTGGACGTGCCGACCAGCAGGCCAGCTGAAGCAAACGTTCCCGCAGGCTGCCTCGTGGCTCCAAGAACACCAGGACGGCGGTGCAGGAGCTGCGCCAGCCGGCCCGCGGCAGGGCGACGTCTGACTGACGACTGACGCCCTGGCTCCTGCCCGACTATTCGGCTACAGCCATCGGCGGTGGCTTCAGCTTCCGCTGCGGCGACCACAGCGCAGAGCGGTTGCCGGAGGTCGTCGGCGACCCGGTAGGGCTCGGGCAGCTGTGGTTGGTCGAGCATCGACGGGGCACGTTGCTGGCGGACCAGCGCGCCCACCGCGAGAACCAGCAGCGTTGCTGGCGCCGTCCAGGCGAGGAAGACAGGTAGCTGGCCGTCCATGCCGAGCAGCACAAGTGCGAGCAGCAGCCAGCCGACCACCACGAAGCGGCCGGCCGTCTTCATGGTCGCCGCTCCAGCATGGTCGGTTGTCACTCCGAGCCTGCGCAGATGGCG
>DATFOP010000092.1:0-25263 GCA_035265505.1 Propionibacteriaceae bacterium
CCGAGGTTGGCCAGCCACAAGATCAGGTCGGCGAACTCGCAGAACACCTCGGGGTTGTGCCAGTTGAGATCCCACTGCCAGGTGTTGAAGGTCGTCCAGACCCAGGATTGCAACTCCTCGTCATAGGTGAAGTTCCCGGGCGCGAAGTCGGGGAAGACCTCCGGCAGAGTCCTTTCGTAGGCGTCGGGCAGGCGCCGATCGGCGAAGAGATGGAAGAAGTCACGGTAGTGGGCGTCTCCGGCGCGGGCGTTGCGGGCCCATTCGTGCTCAGCCGCCACGTGGTTGAGGACCAGATCGAGGGTGAGGGAGACGCCACGGGAGCGCAGGACACTCGCTAACTCACGCAAGTCGGAGATGGTGCCGAGATCCTCGCGCACCGCCCGGTAGTCCATCACCGCGTAGCCGCCGTCATTTTCGCCGGGGCGCGGTTTCAACAGCGGCAACAGGTGCAGGTACGTGACGCCAAGCTCGGCCAGATAGTCGACCTTTTCGGCCACACCTATCAGGTCGCCGGCAAAAAGGTCGGCGTAGGTGGCGTAACCCAGCATCTGGGGATGCTGAAACCATTGCGGATCAGCATGCCGGCGCAAGTCGAGCAGCCGCAGATCGGCGGAGCGCTGGCGGAAGTTGTTGGCAGCAATCTCGACAAGCCGGTTCGCCATCTCGACGGCGGTGCCCGGATAGGCGCCGGTCAAGCCGCTCAACAGATCCGCCCAGTAGCGGCGCACGCGGGTCTCGAAGACCGCCTGATCGTGCGCCGGCTCTCCAGCGAGCAGCGCCCCAGCGTCTGGTATGGACATTGGCCCGAGGCTATTGGAGCGCAGCGCGCTTGTCAGCCGCCGTCACCGAAGCACCCTCCCCTGCACCAAGCGCAGCAAGCCGACGCCGCCGGCCGAGTGGCTGGAGGTCAGCTGCCTCGGCCGCTGGTACCGACCCTGCGGGCGTCATGCCGCAGCTCTTTTCCGCCGAACTTGACTCGCTTGCGGAATTCGTCGAGGAAGGCCTCACGGACCCGCTCGTTGTCGATAGCACCGCCGAGTGGTTCAAGGCCACCTCGAATCATCCGCTGGCAGACGCTCAGCCACGCCTGACCCATCGCGTACGTGAACGTCGAGGCAACCCCGGCCCCGATGGCACCGCCCACCAACGTACCGGCACCCGGAACCATCTTGATCAGGCCCGTGAAGGCTGAACGTCCCGCTTGGGTGGCCACCGCGGTCGACGCGATGGCCAACAGCGCCGCCCGCTCGAACTTGATCTTGTAAATCTGAGCGATCCGGGCCATCATGCCGAGCTGGATCGGAACCAGGAGCGTGGCGTCGGAGAAGGGGATGGGGCTGGCAGCCGCCGCCGCGGCACTGGTCGCCGAGGTCGCTATGTACCTCCTCGCTTCCTGCTCTTTCCGAACGTGATCAATCTCCTGCGCCGCGATAAGGGCTCCGTGGACTCCTTCGGGCGCAACGCGAAAGGTGGCATCAAGCAGATCCCTCAGCCCGTAAGCGGACTGGCCAGAGAATTCATCAGCCATCGCGTAGGTCAGAAATGGCCGGCCACCGGCGATCGGCAGCCGACGAGCCATGATCTGTTCGGCCAGCGCGATCGCGTCCGGATGATAGTGATTGTCGCGCATCGGCACCTGGGTCAGCACGACGATGACCGGAAGTCCGAGCTCGTCGAGCCGCCGGACGAAGTCCGCCTCGGAGTCCTCGAACCGTCGGTCCATACCGCGGATGCAGAACCACGCAACGTGGATCTGCTCACTGAGCGGCTGGCGTCGCATGTCGGTCATGGCCCGACTGAGCTCAGTCAGAATCTCCTTGTTGTCCTTGCCGATCTCCAAGCCGGCGGTGTCGATGATGCCAAGATGGCCCACCTTGTCCAGGTAGAGATGGCTGCCGTGGGTGACCGGTTCACCGATACCGGTACGGGCGACCTCCTCGCCGAAGATCGCATTGATCAAGGTCGACTTTCCGACGCCCGTCTTGCCGAAGATCGCCAGATTGAAGCGGCCGATCGCCGCACTCTGTTTGTCGAACTCGGTACGAAAGGAATCTCGGAACCAATCCGTGCTACCAACCACTCAGGGCCCCTCTCGCCGATCCGGTGCTTCAAGGGTACGGGGGCAGCGCAGCTCAGCGGAGTCACGCATCTTGGAGGTCACAGTTAGACTTCCCGAGTTTGCCCGCGCGCCAATGAGAGCTCCACTGTCATGCCCACCCGAACCGACCTGCGCAACGTCGCGATCGTCGCGCACGTCGACCATGGCAAGACGACCCTGGTCGACGCAATGCTGTGGCAGTCGGGTGCGTTCCGAGTCGGGCAAGAGGTCCAGAAGCGGGTACTCGACTCTCTTGCCCTCGAGCGGGAGAAGGGCATCACCATCCTCGCGAAGAACACTGCCGTACAGCACAAGGCCGCCGACGGCAGCGATGTCACGATCAACATCATCGACACCCCCGGTCATGCTGACTTCGGCGGTGAAGTGGAACGCGGGCTGGAGATGGTCGACGGCGTACTGCTGCTGGTCGACGCCTCGGAGGGCCCGCTCCCCCAGACCCGATTCGTGCTGCGCAAAGCCCTGGCCAAGCAGCTGCCGATCATCGTCGTGGTGAACAAAGTGGACCGCTCGGACGCTCGGATCAGCGAGGTCGTGGAGGAGACGTACGAACTTTTCCTTGACCTGCTGGAGGAGGACCAGACCCACGTTCTGGACTTTCCGGTGGTCTACGCCTCGGCCAAGGCAGGCCGGGCCTCGCTGACCAAACCCGTGGGCGGCAGCTTGCCGGACAGCCCCGACCTAGGGCCGCTGTTCGCGACCATCCTCCAGCACATCCCGGCTCCGCCCTACATCGAGGGCGCAACCCTGCAGGCCCATGTCACCAACCTCGACGCCTCGCCCTACTTGGGCCGGCTGGCGCTCTGCCGGATCGTGGCCGGCAGACTGCGGCGGAACCAGACGGTGGCGTGGTGCCGTGCGGACGGCACCATACGCAGCGTCAAGCTTTCGGAGCTGTTGATCACCAGGGCCCTCGACCGAGAGCCGGCTGAAGTGGCCGGTCCGGGTGACATCGTCGCCATTGCCGGCATTCCCGAGATCACCATCGGGGAGACACTGTCGGACCCGGACGACCCCAAGCCACTGCCACTGATCACCGTCGACGAGCCGTCGATCTCGATCACCATCGGGATCAACAGCTCGCCGCTGGCCGGCAGGTCAGGCAGGAACCTGACCGCCCGTCTTGTCAAAGGCCGCCTCGATGCGGAGCTGGTTGGCAACGTGTCGATCCGGGTCCTTCCCACGGAGCGGCCGGATACCTGGGAGGTCCAAGGGCGCGGTGAGCTGCAACTGGCCGTCCTGGTCGAGATGATGCGCCGTGAAGGTTTCGAGCTGACGGTCGGCAAGCCGCAGGTCGTCACGCGGGAAGTCAACGGCCACGTGCTCGAGCCGGTCGAGCGTCTGACTGTGGACATCCCCGAAGACTTCGTCGGCGTCGTCACCCAGCTCATGGGTCTGCGGCACGGCCGGTTGGAACAGATGGTCAACCACGGCACTGGCTGGGTTCGGATGGAGTATCTCGTGCCGGCCAGAGGACTGATCGGCTTCCGCACCGAGTTCTTGACCGAAACGCGGGGGACCGGCCTGATGCATCACATCTTCGACGGTTACGAACCGTGGGCCGGTGAACTAAGGACTAGAGGTACCGGCTCTCTGGTCGCCGACCGCGCGGGCCTGGTCACGTCCTACGCCCTGTACAACCTCCAGGAGCGGGGCACGCTGTTCGTCGGACCCGGGACCGAGGTCTACGAGGGCATGGTCGTGGGTGAGAACGCTCGCAACGAGGACATGGACGTCAATCCGACGAAGGAGAAGAAGCTCACCAACGTGCGCTCGTCCACTGGTGAGGAGCTGGAACGGCTCATCCCGCCCAGGTTGCTGAATCTCGAGCAGGCACTGGAGTTCTGCCGCGCCGACGAATGCATCGAGGTGACCCCCGACGCTGTGCGGATCCGGAAGGTCCGCCGATCTGCGGCTGAGCGCGCCCGGGCTCGGGCGCGCGCCAAGACCGCCTGACACGGCATGCGCCCTTGATTCAGGCAGGCATTGGAGACCCCGGCCTGTTGGGCCAGTGCCACAAAGTCAGGTCTGCGCCCCGTCGCTGAGCACATTGCCAGGCAGCAATACTGCAAGGCAGGCTAGTGATCAGGACACCGAAGGAGCGACGACCATGGCCCAGTCATCCCCCACCGAAGTGCCCGAGCGCGCGACATCCCAGCCTGAGCTGAGACGGGTGATGGGCCCCAAGCTGCTACTGCTCTTCATCGTTGGGGACATCTTGGGGACTGGCATCTATGCCGTCACCGGCAACGTGGCCAATCAGGTCGGCGGCGTGGTCTGGCTGCCGTTCTTGATCGCTTTCATCGTGGCCACGATCACCGCCTGCTCCTACCTCGAGCTCGTCACCAAGTATCCGCAGGCCGCGGGTGCGGCGCTGTATACGCACAAGGCGTTCGGGCTGCACTTCTTCACCTTCCTGATCGCCTTTGCCGTGATGTGCTCTGGCATCACGTCGGCTTCGACGGCTTCCCGGGCCTTCGCGGCGAACTTCGAAGCAATGATCACCGTCGTACGCCAGGACTGGATGGGCGGCAGGCCACTGGAAGCCGGTGCCGGCCTCACGACCATCTTGGCCGTCTGTTTCATGGCACTGATCGCAGTGATCAACTTGCGCGGAGTTGCGGAGAGCGTGAACGTCAACATCGTGCTGACGCTGGTGGAAGTGAGCGGGTTGTTGATCGTCATCTTCGTCGGCTTCTTCGCCATCACGCAGGGTAAGGCTGATCTGTCCCGGGTGGTGATCTTCGATACTCCCGAGGATCGATCGATCTTCGTTGCCGTCACCGCGGGAACGACACTCGCTTTCTTCGCTATGGTCGGTTTCGAGGATTCCGTCAACATGGCCGAAGAGGTCAAGGAACCCGAGCGGATCTTCCCCAAGATCATGCTGACCGGCCTCGGAATCACCGGAATGATTTACATCCTGGTGTCGATCTCGGCGATAGCACTCGTGCCCGCCGGAGAGCTGGGCACAGGCGACGCTCCCCTGCTGAAGGTCGTCACCGCCGGCGCGCCCGATCTGCCAGTGGACCAGATCTTCCCATTGATCAGCATGTTCGCGGTGGCGAACTCGGCCTTGATCAACATGCTGATGGCGAGCCGATTACTCTATGGCATGGCGAAACAGAAGGTCCTGCCCCCGGGGTTGGGCTGGGTGCTCCCGGGTCGCCGCACGCCGTGGGTGGCGATCATCTTCACCAGCGCCCTCGCCATCGGCCTGATTACCGTCGTCGGCAGAGTAAGCCAGCTGGGCGGCACAACCGCCTTGCTGCTGCTCGCCGTGTTCACCGTGGTCAACATCTGCTGCCTGGTGCTGCGCCGTGATCCGCAGGCGCACAAACACTTCGTCGCCCCGACGGCGCTTCCCGTCCTCGGTGCGCTCTCCTGCGCCTACCTCGTAGGTCCGTGGACCGGGCGGGATCCTAGCCAGTACGCGATCGCCGGAGTCCTGCTCGGCATCGGCGTCGTCTTGTGGGTGGTGACCTGGTTGATCAACCGCTCCGTCTACGGCCACGGGACCACGCTCGAGCACCCGGAAGCGTTGGAGGGCGTCGAGACTCACGAGGAGCCGTCAGATACGACAACACCTTCCGACCGCCATCCATGATCCGGATCAGCCGCGCACTGGCGTCGCCTGAGGCACAGAGGCAGTGATCAAGGTGCCGTCCGGGCGACGATCACCAGTCTGCAGGCTGGGCACATGATCGATGCGGGGCCCATGATCAACAAGAGCCACCCGAGATGGCGTCCCGGCCGTCACCACGACTCGCTTGCCACGGACGTACAGGTCCGCTGTGTCACCCTCGACTACCTCGAAGCAGATCTCCTCCCGGCTCAGGTTGACCCGGACCCGCGTTCCTCGCAGCGTGATCTGGAAGGTCAATCCGGTCCACGACGACGGTAGTCGAGGATCGAAGGTGATCACCCCGTTGTGGTCCCGCATTCCGCCGAAGCCATGGACCAGGATGTTCCAGACCCCGCCCGTCGAGGCCACGTGCACGCCGTCGGTGGTGTTGTCGTGCAGGTCAGCCAAGTCGACGAACAAGGCGTTGTGGAAGTAGCGCAGGGCCAGGTCGTGATAGCCCACCTCCGCCGCGATGATTGACTGCACCACACCCGAGAGCGTGGAGTCCCCGGTGGTGATGGGGTCGTAGTAATCGAAGTCCGCCCGCTTTTGTTCCAGACTGAAGTAATCACCTTGCAGGAACAGTGCGAGCACCACATCGGCCTGCTTGAGGACCTGGAAGCGGTAGATCACCAGGGGGTGATAGTGCAGCAGTAACGGGAACTTCTCCGGCGGCGTGTTCTTCAAGTCCCACATCTCCCGATCAAGGAAGTGGGAGTCTTGCGGGTTGATTCCGGTGGCCGCGTCGTATGGGATAGACATCGCCTTGGCTGCCCGGGCCCACTCCTCAACCTCCTCGTGGGAGATCTGAAGCCGCTGGACCAGGCGGCGGTAGTCCTCGCCATCGTGCAACTCCATGCGCTGCAGCACCTCTGCCGCCATGCCGAGGTTGAACCGTGCCATGACGTTGGTGAACAGGTTGTCGTTGACCACGGTGGTGTACTCGTCAGGCCCGGTGACACCGTGGATGTGGAAACTTCGCCAGCCGCTGCCCTTGTCTCGCCAGAAGCCGAGGTCGGCCCACATGCGCGCCGTCTCCACCAGAATGTCGATGCCCTCACGATTCATGAACGCTTCGTCGCCACTCGCCGCAACGTACTTGCACAGCGCGTACGAGATGTCAGCATCGATGTGGTACTGCGCGGTCCCGGCAGCGTAATACGCGGAGGCTTCGTCACCGCTGATGGTGCGCCAGGGGAACAGGGCACCACTTTGGGCCAGTTCACGGGCCCGTCGCTTGGCGGCTTCCAGCATGTTGTAGCGGAACCGCAGGGCGCTGCGTGCCATGCTCGGATTGGTGTAGGTGAGGAACGGGAGCACGTAGATTTCGGTGTCCCAGAAGTAGTGGCCGCTGTAACCCGATCCGGTGACCCCCTTGGCCGGGACACCCGACTGTTCGGCGCGCGCCGTGGCCTGGGCGACCTGGTACAGGTTCCAGCGAATGGCCTGCTGCACGGCCGGTTGCCCGGGGACTTCTACGTCTGAGCGCTCCCAGAAGCCGTTCAGCCACTCCCGTTGGGCGGCGTACTGCACCTCCACCCCCTGCTCCGCTACCCGGTCGAGTGTTCGGCGGCACCGGTCGATCAGCTCCCGCGAGGGCACTCCTCGTGAGGTGTGGTAGCTGACGATCTTGTTGATCTTGATCGGCAGGCCCGGTCGGGCCTGCACCCGGAACACCATCTTGCCGGTGTCCTCGTCGTCGAAGATCAAGGTGTTGTAGCTGTTCTCAGTGGCGATGGTGTGGTCGACCCCGACGCCCAAGGTCATCTTGGAATTCGAGCACCGATAGCCGAGCAAGATCCGGTTGTCCTTGGACCAGTGACTCTGCGGCTCCAGCACGCGCGACTCGAACGATTCAGCTTTGCGGGGGTCTGCCCCACCTCCCATCGCGGCGGCGCGCACGTGATACTCATCCTTGCCGTCCTGCCGGTTCAGCGTCTGGGACGAGATCACGACTGGCGCCTCGTCATCCAGCATGGTCACCTCGATGCTGAGAATCGCGAGGTGTCGTTGGGTGAACGAGACCATCCGGGTCGAGGTGACCTTGACCCGTTTGCCACCCGGCGTCCGCCACACGATGTCGCGGCGAAGGACGCCGTCACGGAAGTCCAGGCTGCGGTCATAGGACTCCAGGTCCGCGACCGAGAGCAGCATCGGCTCGTCGTCCACGTAGAGCTTCATGGTCTTGTTGTCGGGCACGTTGACGATCGTCTGGCCGGTGCGCGCGAAGCCGAAGGCCTCCTCCGCGTGCCGAATGGGCCAGGTCTCGTGGAAGCCGTTGATGAAGGTGCCATGAGTGTGGGCCTCACGACCCTCCTCGACGTTGGCACGCATGCCGAGATAGCCGTTCCCGACCGCGAACAGCGACTCGGTCACCCCAAGATCAACGGTGCTGTAGACCGCCTCGGTCAACTTCCAGGGTTCGATCGGGAAGCGGATCCGGTCCAGTGGATCGTGCAGGTCGCTCGCCGCTCCAGTGAAACTGATCATGGCGCGATCAGAGCAGCAAGATCGGTCACGACGAGGTCGGCGCCCGCCTCGGTCAACCGATCGGAGCCGACCCCTCGGTCGATTCCGACCACGAGGCCGAAACCACCGGCCTTGGCCGCCGCGACGCCCGACAGTGCATCCTCGATCACCGCCGAGCGGGCGACATCGGCGCCCAACTCCGTGGCGGCATGGACGAACGTTTCGGCCGAGGGCTTGCCGGCCAGGCCCAAGTCCCCCGCCACCGCTCCGTCCACCACGACCGAGAATCGTTCCTGCAGGCCGGCCGCTTCGAGCACGGACGGCGCATTGCGCGACGAGGAAACGACCGCCGTCTTAGTGCCACGCTCGGCCAGCTGATCCAGTAGCTCCGCCGTACCCGGATAAGGGATCACGCCTTCGTCGGCCAGGACAGCGGCGAACACCTCGTTCTTGCGGTTTCCCAGCCCACACACGGTTTCGGCAGTTGGCGGATCGCTCGGATCGCCGTCGGGCAGGGAGATCCCGCGGGAGTGGAGGAAGGACCGCACACCCTCGTACCGCGGCTTGCCATCGATGTAGTGGAAGTAATCACTCGATACGTAGGGTTCGGCGATTCCTCTGCGTAGCAAGAAGTCGGAAAGCATCGATTGCCAGGCGCGCATGTGAACATCTGCTGTCGGCGTCAGCACCCCGTCGAGGTCGAAAAGGACGGCCTCGCAGTCCTCGAATTTCACACCGAAAGCGTAGGGGCTGCAAAGGTCCGCTGAAGCCATGTCAAGACAATTTGGGACACCGAACCTGTGCTGCAGCGTCGAGCGCGCGGGGTCATCGGATGCGCGATCAGCGGCCGTTCAGAGCTTTGCTCGGACGTGCAGCCCAACCTCTGGATCGACGAGGACTTCCTGAGCAGCCGCGATGCCTTCCACGACCAAATCCTGGTCGGCGGGGACACTGCGCTTGACCAGGCCGAGGGCGATCGGACCCAGCTCGAAGTGCCGCGCGGACCCGCCGACGAAGCCGACCTCGCGCCCCTCAGCCAGCAACGCTGCGCCTGTCCGGGGCAGGGCTTCAGCAGCGCCGTCGAGGTGCAGCCGAACCAGGCGGCGGGGCGGGCGACCCAAGGTATGAACCCGGGCCACCGTCTCCTGTCCGCGATAGCAGCCCTTGTCGAGATGGACCGCAATATCCAGCACGCCGATTTCATTCGGAATCGTGCGCTTGTCGGTGTCCACACCGATGCGTGGCACCCCCGCCGCGATCCTGCGCGCCTCGTACGCCCAGGTCCCGGCTTGCGATCGCGAGGACAGATAACTGTCGAGGTCAGTGCGAGGTACGAAGACCTCATGGCCACCGAGCGAATCCTGACCGGCGCGGGTCAGCAACTCTGCGCCCTCCTCGGGAGCGACCGACCACACCACCGCGACATCGCGGGTCTGGTCAGTCACCTCCACCCGCATGAGGAAGCGCATCCGGTCGAGCCAGTCAACGGCGGCCGGCGCTGCATCTGGCTCGGTATGCGCCCAGAAGGTCTCGCCGTCGTCCACGCCGTACAGGGCGTGCTCGATGTGGCCGTGCGGCGAAAGAATCAGGGTGGTGACGCCCACTCCTGGGGCCAAGCCTTCCAGGCGTTGGGTGGTCAATGAGTGCAGCCAGCCGAGCCGGTCCGGACCGGTCACCCCAATCACTCCCCGATGGGAGAGATCAACCACACCCTGGCCAGCCGCCAAGAACCGCTGCTCGCGCATTGGATCGCCGAAGTGCCATGGCACTCCGGCGTCAATCCCGTTCTCAGCCAGGACGCGCCTTGACTGCGATGCGGAGGTCATGCCCAGTCCAGCGCCCTCACCTGACGTTTTCTTCCCGTGCATGTGCCATCGTGGACCGATGCCCCTCCAGCTGGCGCCGGATGCGGCTCACACCCGACGGAGGCGGGCCCACATATGCGACTGAAGCGGCT
This sequence comes from Propionibacteriaceae bacterium, assembly GCA_035265505.1. GTDB lineage: Bacteria > Actinomycetota > Actinomycetes > Propionibacteriales > Propionibacteriaceae > Microlunatus. Next base: position 10,168 of record DATFOP010000092.1, read on the forward strand.
GGCCGGCCGCCGCCTTGTCGAAGGTCCAGAGCAAGTCCCCCTCCACGTTGCCGTAGAGCCGCTGGCCGGCCGAGTACTCCTCGGCCGAGGCCGTACGGACCACGGCATCGGTGGCCAGCTCGACCTTGGGGCCGGTGATCCGGCCGTACCAGACCTCGGCGTAACCGCTGGGGTGGCACATCACCACCTCCAAGGACCCGTCCGGCTGCGGCCGCCAGAAGCCGGTCTCCATACTGAGCGGCCGGATCGCGCGGCCGTCGTCGCCGCGCTCGAAGATCTGGGAGAGATAGTGCAGGTAGTTCTCTCCATTGTGGGAGAAGTCGATCTGTTGCCCGAACTCGAAGTCCTCGGTTCCGGGGTAGCTGGCCTTGCCTGTCCCCTGCCAGCGGCCGATCATCCACGACAGACCCATCAGGACGGGGTGCAGGCCGTCCGACTGCTGAGCCATCGATCAGCTCCGCTGGTGCACGGGGCGGCGGACCAACAATCTGATCAACAGCACCAGGGCGCCGACACCGATCGCGATAACGCCAATGATCAGCAATACGGTGAAGACCAGGGAGATCGACACGGCCCCGAGTCTAATGCCGCCCCACCCGATGCCTGGGAGGTGCAGGGAGCGGTTGCTCGCCGGAAAAACTTGACTCGTCTGACCTCACGTTTCCCTGCTCGGTGACGTCTACTCGTTGATGGACAAGCAACCGTTCTCCGATCTCGTCTCCCGGCACGGCCCAACGGTCTACCGCGTCTGCCGAGCGCTGATCGGGCCGATCGACGCGGAGGACGCGTGGTCGGAGACATTCGTGGCGGCCCTGAGGGCGTATCCGGAGCTGCCCGCCGATGCCAACACCGAGGCGTGGTTGGTACGGATCGCCCAGCGGAAGGCGATCGACCTCGGGCGAGCACGGGCACGTCGCCCGTTGCCGACCGCCACCATTCCGGATCTGTCGGTTGACGGCCCGGCGACGGAGGCGAACGACGAACTCCTGGCCGCCATCGCCGCGCTGCCGTCGAAGCAACGGCAGGCAGTCGCCTTCCATCATCTCGCCGGCCGGCCGTACGCCGAGGTGGCCGAGCTGATCGGCGGCACTGCGGACGCCGCCCGTCGTGCGGCCAGTGACGGCATCGCCACGCTCCGCAAGCGCTTCACCACGGACCAACCGAAAGGACCATCATGATCGAATTCAGCGAGCGGTTGGATAAGTTGACTGAGGTCGATGACGTGACTTTGGCGCGGCTCGGCCACAGGCTGGAGCAGCGGGCCACCGAGGCGGGGTTGCTGGACGTCGCGTTCCGCACGATCGATTCGCCCGTCGGTCCGCTGTTGCTGGCTGCCACTCCGCTCGGCCTGGTCCGGGTCGCGTACCAGCGGGAGGGACACGACGTGGTGTTGCAGGCGCTGGCGAGCAAGATCAGCCCACGGATTCTGGCTGCCCCCCGTCGGCTGGACGAGGCCGCTCGTCAAGTCGAGGAGTACTTCGCCGGTCGTCGAACGGCTTTTGACATTGCACTCGACCTCCGCCTCTCCGCCGGATTCCGCCGTACCGTTCTCGGCCATTTGGCCGCCATCTCCTACGGGCATACCGAGAGCTATGCGGAGGTGGCAGCCGCCACGGGGCACCCAGGGGCGGTGCGTGCCGTGGGCAGCGCCTGCGCCACCAACCCGCTTCCTGTGGTTGTTCCCTGCCACCGCGTTGTGCGCTCGGACGGCTCGTTGGGCGGCTACCTTGGCGGACTGGACGTCAAGCGGACGCTGCTCGAGCTGGAAGCGGCGACGCCGACGTCATGATCAGCTGATGTGGGTTCAGTAGACCAGTGCTTGGGTGTGGGGCCCCAGGACGGCTTCGACGAAGGTGGCCGCCCCGGCGATAGTGGCGCCCTCGATGAGATCACCGAGGGTCAGCTCCCGCCGGGCAGCGCATTGGGTGCAGACGACGATCCGGCCGGAGGACCGTACCGCCTCGATCAACTCAGCCACCGGGGTTGCGTGCTGAAGTTCAAGATCAGGTTGACGGCCGACCACGGCAAACCATACGGCCTCGCCAGTGAGCCAGACCGTGACCTCGGCGCCCGAAGCAATGGCGGTCGCCGCGACGGTCCAGGCCTGGTTGGCGCGCTCCGCGGCCTCCACGCCACACGTGATCTTGATGGCCACGGGCCGGAAACCAGGCGTGCTAGGCACGGCACCATTGTGGCAGAGGCGTGTCGGATCGGGTCCCGGCAGCTTCACCACCCCGCGATGCCACACTGGCCTCCATGATCGGACGACTGCACGGCATCGTGATCGACTGCGACGATCCCGACGCACTGGCCACGTTCTACGAATCCCTGCTGAGCATGCGGCGTGTGCAAGACGAGAGCGACTGGGTGGTGATCGGTGACGCGCCCGATCGGCCGGGCGTTGCCTTCGCGCGGGTTCCGAACTACCGGCCTCCGACCTGGCCCGACGGTGATCGGCCGCAATATCGACATTTCGACGTCCGCGTCGATAATCTCGAGCTCGCGGAAGCGTCAGTGCTGGAGCTTGGGGCGACCCCGCTGCCTGGTGGTGGCGAAACCTTCCGGGTCTACGCCGATCCCGCCGGACATCCATTCTGCCTGGTCGTGCTGCCGGCCGCCGGCTGAGATGCGCTTGGTCGTACAGCGCTGTGCCACCGCCGAGGTCTGGGTCTCCGGCGAGGTCGTGGGAGCGATTGGCCGTACCGGCCTGGTGATCTTGGTCGGCGTCACCCACGACGACGCTCAAGCGACGGCTGCCCGGATGGCTGAGAAGGTGTGGCGGCTGAGGATCTTCGAGGGCGAGCAGTCAGCGGATCAGCTCGGGGCGCCGATGCTGGTGGTCAGTCAATTCACGCTCTACGCCGACACGCGGAAGGGCCGTCGTCCATCATGGAACGCCGCCGCCCCGCGCGCGGTCAGCGAACCGCTGGTCTCCTCCTTCGTGGAGGCGCTCCGCGCGCTGGGCGCGGAAGTGGCGACCGGAGTGTTCGGCGCCGACATGCAGGTGTCGCTGGTCAACGACGGACCAGTCACCCTGATTCTGGACTCCGCCCTCTGATTGGCGCGTCACTCAGTTCGCGTCGTCGAGCTCCACATCGATCTCCGACACGGTGCCACGGGCCGCGCCCACCGTCCGGTCGGCCTTCGCGCCCGGAGCGAGGATGCGCAGCGTCCACGTGCCGTCGCCCGCGAAGAAGCGGAAGTGGCCGGTCGCCGAGGTAGGCACCTCGGCGGTGAACTCCCCGGTCCCATCCAGCAGCCGGACATATGCACCAGCCATCGGCTGTCCGGCGCGCAACACCCGGCCCTGAATGACAGCTTCCTTGCTGATGTCGATGCCCTCGAGGCTGAGTCCGCCGGTCGTCGCTCCGCACATGTGGATTCCTCCTTCCGCCGCCGCGGGCGGTCAGAGATTTCCGGGCTCGTCGCCGACCGCCACCGGCACGCCGACCAGCGAGCCGTACTCGGTCCAGGAGCCGTCGTAGTTCTTGACGTTCTTCTGCTCGAGGATCTGGTGCAGCACGAACCAGGTATGGGCGCTGCGCTCACCGATCCGGCAGTAGGCGATGATGTCGTTGTCCCAGCTCAGACCAGCTTCGCTGTAGAGCTCCTTGAGTTCCTCGTCTGACTTGAAGGTGCCGTCGTCGTTGGCGGCCTTGCTCCACGGCACGTTGATCGCCGTCGGGATGTGCCCGCCGCGCTGCGCCTGCTCCTGCGGCAGGTGGGCAGGCGCCAGCAGCCGGCCTGCGTACTCGTCCGGGCTGCGGACATCGACCAGGCTTCGGGTTCCGATCGCCTTGACCACCTCGTCGCGGAAGGCGCGGATGTCCAGGTTGGGCTCCTTGGCGGTGTAGCTGGCCGCGGGACGCGTCACCTGCTCGGTGCTGAGTTCCCGTGCGTCGAGCTCCCACTTCTTGCGGCCGCCGTCGAGCAACAAGACGTTTTCTTGTCCGTAGAGCTTGAAGTACCAGTAGGCGTACGCAGCGAACCAGTTGTTGTTGCCGCCGTAGAGCACCACGGTGTCGTCATTGCTGATGCCGCGCTCGGACAGCAGCTTCTCGAACTGCTCCTTGTTCACGAAGTCGCGCCGCACCGGGTCCTGGAGATCCTTCTTCCAGTCCAGCTTGATAGCACCCTTGATGTGCCCGCCGTCGTAGGCGGTGGTGTCTTCGTCGACCTCGACCACCACGATGTGCTCATCGCCGGCGTGCTCCTCGAGCCAGTCGGCGTCGACCAGTACTTCCTGCCTACTCATGACATCTCCTGATTAAGACGTGGTCCGTCCCGGGCAAGCCGGTCGGCCGCCAGCCTAGGGCCAACCCTGTTTCTCAGTAGGGAATGACCGCATGCTGAGAATGCAGTCCATCATGCGGAGGATGAGGCAAAGGCGTCGACCAGTTTGACGTGACATTTGCCACACCTGAGGCCCTGGACAGGCCCTAGCCACCGGCGAAGGGGGGCAACACCTCCACCTCTACGGACTCGGTCAACTCCTTTTCAAGATCATTGCCACGCAGCACTCGATCCTCCATCAGAACCGAACTGACATTGAGAATTCGAGCGAACCTGGGGTCGCCGTGTCGTTGTGCCGCTATGGCCACCGCATCCGCCACGGTGGCCGCCTCCACTGTCTCCCGTTCGACCCCTGCCGCGGCTTTCGCGCCGGCCCAGTAATGAAGGGAAACATTCACCATTGCAGTAGTCTCAGGCATGCATCGGCCCGACGGTGCACACCCAGAGGCCCAACGGCGCGCGTTTGGGCCTTCGGACGGGTCGGGCCGAACCGACCGGGGGAATCGGTGACTGGCGAGGGCTCGCCCTCGCGGTATCTCAGTCGGACCAGAGCTATGGAGACCGCAATGGCCACCTTGCTGCTTCTCACTAACGATATGCACGCCGCGGCCGAGATCTTGCCGGCCCTTGAACTGCTTCCACATTCGGTCAAGGTCGCTCAGGCGGAGGCTACTGCCCTGCTCGATGCGCCCGCCGCTGACGTAATTCTGCTAGATGCCCGGCGCGACCTGGTGGGTGCCCGTTCGCTGTGCCGGCTGATCGAGACCACCGGCAAAGAGGCGCCTCTGTTGGTGATCGCCAGCGAAGGGGGCCTCGCCGCGCTGTCGGCGGACTGGGGATTCGACGATTTGCTGCTGGCGACAGCCGGCCCTGCGGAGGTCGACGTGCGGCTCCGTCTGGCGATGAGCCCGTCGGCGGCCTCCGCCGGGGACCCACTGATCCAGACCGGAAACATCGTGATCGACGAGGCCGGCTACTCGGCCAAATTGAACGGCGCCCAGCTGGACCTGACCTACACCGAATTCGAACTGCTGAAGTACCTCGCCCAGCATCCCGGCCGGGTTTTCAGCCGCCAGCAGCTGCTCAGCGACGTCTGGGGTTACGACTACTACGGCGGCACCCGCACGGTCGACGTCCATGTACGCCGACTTCGGGCCAAGCTTGGTCCGGAGTACGAGTCGATGATCGGCACCGTGCGGAACGTCGGCTACCGGTTCGTGACCCCCACCGAAGAGCCGAGCCGAATCCGCGCCGGCTGATGGCGAGGCCGGGGGCGGATCAGGGAAGCCGACGCCCCTGGCGTGCTTCGGCTCGTCGCACCAGCCGGCGCATGTGAGCCGGGACCGTGCCCGGTGGCCCGCTGGGCCGCAGATACTGCACACCGGCGAGCACTTGGCCGGCGATGATCAATACGATCGTCACCGCGAGAAGGATGCCAGCGGTGGCCGACCAGCCGGCGTCTGCCATGCCGGCGAGGCAGGCCCACATCCCGGCCAGCACCACCGCGTACGAAACCAGGTGGGTGATCCAGGAAAGCCGCCTTTCGCCCCGGAGGTCCTGAATGCGCACCCCGCGCCACGAAGCCATGGCTCGCCGCCAGACCATGACCTGGATCCCGCACACCGCCAGCATCAGTATCGCCGTGATGAGGGCCACGATGGCCCAGCCGGCACCGGTGTCGCGCTCGTTGAACTTCGGGAAGGTGAGGAGCGCCGCCAGGCTGGTGAGGACTCCGAGCGCGGCGCACACCGCACCGATCAGCGTCATCCGAAGGTGCGGAGTCATCCGGGCGGCGATGGCAGGCTGTGCGGTCGCACCGTACGCCGCGATCTGCTCGGCGGAATAACCTTCGTCGCGCATCGACAGCCACCCTTTTCTTCTCCGATGGAGTCACGTGACGGCCCGCGGCTCACGGTCACACCCCACGGACCAGCCTATCGATCACTACCGTTAGCGCATGACTGACCGCCTGGAGATCACCACCGCGAGACGGCTACCACCGGAAGAGGTCGCCGCAGTTCTGACGGTGGTCGCGGAAGCCACCCGGGCGGACGGAGTTCCGCCCCTGAACGAGGCGGCGCTGTTGCACCTCCGCCGACGTCACGAAGGGATCGAGCATCTGATCGCCAAGGCTGAGGGGCGGCTGGTCGGCTACGCCCAGCGGCAGGATGGCACGGTCCCCACCGGGGAACTCGTGGTGTCACCGGTGCACCGTGGCCAAGGAGTCGGGACTGCGCTGCTCGACGCGATGATCGCTCGCGGTCCAGTGCAGGTCCTGGCGGTGGGCAACCGGCTGGCTGCGCAGGCTTTGGCCCGCAGCCACGGCATGCAGCCACGCCGCACATTGTTGATCATGGAGCGGTCGCTCGAAGACCCTCTGCCCGATCCTCGAGTCCCTGACGGCGTGATCATCCGGACCTTTCGGCTCCGGGCGGACGAGGACGACTGGATCGCAGTGAACGCCCGGGCGTTTGCGGACCATCCCGAACAGGGCCGTATCACGCGACGCGATCTCGACGACCGCCTCGCGGAGAGCTGGTTCGACCCGGCAGGCTTCTTCGTGGCGATTGCAGCCGGGCGGATGGTCGGATTTCACTGGACCAAGCAGCACCAAGATCAATTGGGTGAGGTCTACGTGCTGGGAGTGGACCCCCTCGCCGGCGGACAAGGTCTCGGCAAAGCGTTGCTGGCCGTTGGGTTACAACACCTCAAACGGCGGGGAAACACCCGTGTCCGGCTCTACGTCGAGGCCGCGCACGGTGCAGCTATCGCCTTGTATTCGGCTTATGGCTTCCGTGTTGCCAGCCGTGATGTGATGTATGCGTCAGCGGAATTGCCTCCGCCTACCGCTGGCCGGATGTAGCCCTGAGAAGCGGGGAGGAGAACTACACGATGGAAGCCGTCGACACCTCCTCGATTGCCCTGCAGCGTCCCGTTGAGCCCTCGGCGGACGGCCTGGAAGAGTTCACGTCGATGCTTCCCCCAGACCGCTTTTTGGATCGCGAGCTGTCCTGGCTCAACTTCAACAATCGGGTCCTCGACCTGGCCAAGGACAAGCTGCGAGTGCCGCTGCTGGAGCGAGCCAAGTTTCTGGCGATTTTCGCGTCCAACCTGGACGAGTTCTATATGGTCCGAGTCGCCGGCCTGAAACGTCGGATCGCCGCCGGTGTTGCCGTGCCGACGGTCAGCGGGCTGATGCCCCGCGACGTGCACTTGGCCATCCTCAACCAGACCCGGGAACTGGTCGCCGAGCACGCCCGAGTCTTCACCGAAGAAATCCGGCCCGAGCTGGTCAAGGAGGGCATTGAGATCCTGCGCTGGGACGAACTGACTGGCGCAGAGAAGGACCGGATGAACGAGCTCTTCGCGGAGCGGATCTTCCCGGTGCTGACTCCACTCGCGGTGGACCCGTCGCATCCCTTTCCCTACATCTCGGGCCTGTCGATCAACCTGGCGGTGCTGGTGCGCAATCCGGAAACCGGTGCCCGGCAGTTCGCGCGGGTCAAGGTGCCTACGGTCCTCCCGCGGTTCCTTCTGCTCTCCGAGGGCCGCTTCGTCGCGCTCGAGGACGTCATCGCCCGCCACCTCGATCAGCTCTTCAGCGGCATGCACGTCGTGCAGCACCACACCTTCCGGGTTACCCGCAACGAGGACGTGGAGGTCGAGGAGGACGACGCCGAGAATCTGCTGCTGGCCCTGGAGAAGGAGCTGCTGCGGCGCAAGGTCGGCCGGCCGCCCGTACGGCTGGAGGTCGAGGATGACATCGATCCCAAGATGCTGGAGCTGCTGGTCGGCGAGCTGGACATCAGTGAACGGGAGGTCTTCCATGTTCCCGGTCCGCTGGATCTGCGCGGCCTGTTCTCCCTGGCCGACATCGACCGAGCCGAGCTGAAATTCCCGGCCTTCCTACCTTCCACGCATCCACACCTGGCGGAAGTGGAGACGGCGAAGCCCGCCGACATGTTCGCCGCGCTGAAACACCGGGACGTGCTGCTGCACCATCCGTACGACTCGTTCGCCACCAGCGTGCAGCGCTTCATCGAACAGGCCGCCGACGACCCGCAGGTCCTGGCCATCAAACAAACGCTCTATCGCACCTCGGGTGACTCTCCGATCATCGACGCTCTGATCGAGGCGTCGGAAGCCGGCAAGCAGGTGCTTGCCTTGGTGGAGATCAAGGCGCGCTTCGACGAGCAGGCCAACATCGCCTGGGCCCGGCGGCTGGAGCAGCACGGCTGTCACGTCGTCTACGGTCTGCTGGGACTCAAGACGCATTGCAAGCTGTCCATGGTGGTTCGCGACGAGCCCGACGGCCTGCGCCGGTACGCCCACATCGGCACCGGCAACTACAACCCGAAAACGGCACGAATGTACGAGGACACCGGACTACTGACCGCCAACCCGATCATCACCGAGGACATCGGTCGGCTGTTCAACCACCTGTCGGGAATGAGTCAGGAGACGCAGTACAAACGGCTGCTGGTCGCCCCGCATGGCATTCGTACTGGTCTGATCGACCGGATCAACAACGAAATCGCGAATCGCGAGGACGGCAAGCCGGCCGCGATCCGGATCAAGGTGAACTCGCTGGTCGACGAGGCGATCTCCGACGCGCTGTACCGCGCGTCCCAAGCGGGGGTACCGGTCGACCTGTGGGTGCGGGGGATCTGCACGATCCGCCCGGGTGTGCCGGGCCTCAGCGAGAACATCCGGGTGATCAGCATTCTGGGCCGCTTTCTGGAGCACAGCCGGCTGTTCTGGTTCGCCAACGACGGTCAGCCGTTGGTCGGCATGGGCTCGGCCGACCTGATGCACCGCAATCTGGACCGACGGGTGGAGGTTCTTGCCTCCATCACGCATCCGGCACACATCGCCGAGATCGGCGACCTCTTCGACATCGCGTTCGACAAGGGCACGGCGTCTTGGGAGCTGGAATCGGACGGTTCCTGGACCCCGCACACCGCAGACCCGGACGACCGGCCGCTGCTCGACATGCAGGAGTACTTGATCAACGCCAAGCGGCGTCGGCGCGCCAAGTGAGTGATCTGTGCCGGCATTGACGCTGCCAGGAACCGCGAACGAGCGGACCTCGCAGACCAAGCCGATCTTGGCGGGCGGTGCTGTGGTCAGTCGTGTGGACCCTGTCCGCGGCATCGAGGTGTTGATCATCCACCGGATGCGCTACAACGACTGGACGCTGCCCAAGGGGAAACTCGACGCGGGCGAGTCATTGCCGGCCTGCGCCGTTCGGGAGGTACTCGAGGAGACCGGCGTCACCATCCGGCTTGGCGTGCCGCTGGACACCGTCCGCTACGACACCGCCAAGGGTGCCAAGCAGGTCGAGTACTGGGGTGGCACAGTGCTGGCAACCGTTCCCCGGCCACCCGACGACGAGGTGGATGTCGTGTCCTGGCTGCCGGTGAGGGCCGCAGTCGACCGATTGACCCACGCGCCCGATCATTTCCTTGTGCAGCAGCATCTCGAACAGCCGCCAACGACGCCGTTGATCATCCTGCGGCACGCCAAGGCAATGGACCGCAAGGACTGGTCGAAGAAGGACACTGCCCGTCCGGTCAACGCCCGGGGCCGGCGACAGTCCAGGCTTTTGGTGCCAATGCTCGGCGCGTACGGAATCATGAATCTGGTGAGCTCCACCTCCGCCCGCTGCTACGGCACGCTGGAGCCCTACGCCCGCGCACGGCAGCTCACGATGGCCAAGTTCAGCCAGCTCACCGAAGAGGTCGGCGGCGATGATCCTCGCGCCGTCGCCAAACTGATCCTGAAATTGCGTACTCAGATACTGGCGACGGGCGAGCCGACCGCAATCTGCGTACATCGGCCGGTCCTGCCCCACATCCTCGACGCGCTCGACATGGCTCCGACGACGCTCGTGACGGGTGAGTTGCTCGTCGCCCACTTGACCTCCGACGGCGAAGTGCATGCCGTTGAGCGACACCGCCCGCAAGCGTGATTCGGGCAAGGGCGGTTGATCACGTGTGGCAGCGGAGTGCACAGCTCGCGCGGCTCTGTCTGGCACCTTGGCGGCGCTGAGCACACGGTGATGCCGTCCGCGGCTCAGATCAGATGCAGCCGCCAGCACCAGTGCTCTGTCGCTTTTCGCTCAGGACGGATCGAATAGCGCTATGAGTATTCGGGATTCTGAGGTTCATGTCGCGCTGGGACCGATCGGGTTCGACGACGTGGTGGCGGTTGCGCGCCACGATGCACGGGTTGTCCTGGACGAAGCCTCCATCGCGGAAGTTAGCCGCACCCGCGGCGTGATCGAGGCACTGGCCGAGGACCCAGAACCGCACTACGGGGTCTCGACCGGGTTCGGCGCCCTGGCGACCCGCCAGATCCCGGCCGAGCTGCGCACTCAGCTGCAGCGCAGCCTGATCCGCTCCCACGCCGCCAGCTCCGGGCCGGAAGTTGAACGGGAGGTAGTCCGCGCTCTGATGCTGCTACGGATATCCACCCTGGCCACCGGCCGGACGGGGATCCGGGCCGCGACGCTCAAGACCTACGTGGAGATGCTCAATGCCGGGATCACCCCGGTGGTCCACGAGTACGGCAGTCTCGGCTGTTCGGGTGATCTTGCCCCACTCGCCCACTGCGCACTCGCGCTGATGGCCGAAGGCGCCGTCCGCGATCGCAAGGGGTCTTTGGTTCCGGCCGGCGACGCGCTGTCGGGCGCCGGCATCAAGCCCGTTACCTTGCAGGAGAAGGAAGGCTTGGCGCTGATCAACGGCACAGACGGGATGCTGGGAATGTTGATCTTGGCCATCATAGACCTGCGCCACCTGCTGAAAGTCGCCGACATCACCGCCGCCATGAGCGTCGAGGGCCTGCTGGGCAGCGATTCCGTCTTCGCCGCTGATCTCCACGAGTTGCGCCCCCAGCCCGGCCAGGCCCTGTCGGCGGCCAACATGCGCACCCTGATGAAGAACAGCCCCATTCGGGAAAGCCACCGGACGGCTGCCTGCACTCGGGTCCAAGACGCCTACTCACTGCGCTGCTCACCGCAGGTCGCAGGAGGAGCGCGGGACACGGTCAACCATGCCGCCACCGTCGCCGGCTACGAGCTCCGCTCCGCCATCGACAACCCACTCGTGACCTCGGACGGGCGGGTGGAGTCGAACGGCAACTTCCACGGCGCACCCCTGGCGTACGTGCTGGACTTCCTGGCCATTGTCGTCGCCGACCTGGCCAGCATCTCCGAACGCCGGACTGACAGGTTCCTCGACAAGGCACGTAACAACGGCCTCACTCCGTTCCTGGCCGGCGATCCCGGCGTCGATTCCGGCCACATGATCGCCCAATACACACAGGCGGCCATCGTCTCCGAACTGAAGCGGCTCGCCACGCCCGCATCAGTGGACTCCATTCCGAGCTCGGCCATGCAGGAGGACCACGTCTCGATGGGCTGGTCGGCCGCGCGCAAACTGAGGCGGGCCATCGACGGTCTGACCCGTGTGCTGGCCATCGAACTTCTCACCGCTTCTCGCGGCATCGAGCTCCGGGCTCCACTGCAACCAGCGCCCGCCACCGGCGCGGTGATCTCCGCCCTCCGACAGGCCGGCGTACCCGGTCCCGGCTCGGACAGAGAGCTGTCCCCGGAGATCGAGATCGCTGTTTCGTTCGTTGCCGACGGATCCGCGCTGGCCGCCGCTGAATCCGTCACCGGAGCTCTTCACTGATCGTCCGAGTTGCCGAAATCCGACCGAATCCAGGAGGTTCCCATGGAAGGCGCCCGTCTCGTCCGCTCGCCGCGCGGCAACACCTTGACGGCCAAGTCGTGGGCCGCTGAAGCGCCGCTGCGGATGTTGATGAACAATCTCGACCCCGAAAACGCCGAGCGGCCAGACGACCTCGTCGTCTACGGCGGAACCGGACGGGCAGCTCGCGACTGGCGGTCGTTCGACGCCCTGGTGCAGACGCTGACCACCCTCGAGGCCGACGAAACCATGCTGGTGCAGTCCGGCCGCCCGGTCGGTGTGATGAGGACCCACGAGTGGGCGCCTCGGGTGATTCTGGCCAACTCCAATCTGGTCGGGGACTGGGCCACCTGGCCGGAGTTTCGCCGGCTCGAGCGGCTGGGCCTGACAATGTACGGCCAGATGACGGCCGGCTCCTGGATCTACATCGGCACCCAGGGAATTGTGCAGGGCACTTACGAGACCTTCGCCGCGATCGCCGACAAACGGTTCAACGGCACCCTTGCCGGCACCCTGACGCTCACCGGCGGCTGCGGAGGGATGGGGGGCGCCCAGCCGCTAGCGATCACTATGAACGAGGGTGTCTGCCTCATCGTCGACGTCGACCGGACCCGGCTGGAGCGCCGAGTCGCGCACCGCTACCTCGACGAGATCGTCGATGACCTCGACCAGGCGATGGACAGGGCCGTACAGGCCAAGGCCGATCGCAGTGCCCGGTCGATCGGCATAGTCGGCAACTGCGCTCAGGTCTTTCCCGAGTTGCTGCGGCGCGGGGTCGAGATCGACATCGTCACCGATCAGACGAGCGCCCACGACCCGCTTTCCTATCTCCCTGAAGGCATCTCCCTGGAGGAGTGGCACGACTACGCCGATGCCAAGCCCGAGGAGTTCACCGACCGAGCGCGGGCGTCGATGGCCAAGCACGTTCAGGCGATGGTCGAGTTTCAGGACGCGGGGGCTGAGGTCTTCGACTACGGCAACTCGATCCGCGACGAGGCCCGCCAAGGCGGGTGTTCGCGGGCATTCGACTTTCCTGGTTTCGTGCCGGCCTACATTCGACCGCTGTTCTGCGAGGGAAAAGGGCCCTTCCGTTGGGTGGCACTGTCGGGTGACCCCGGGGACATCGAGGTTACCGATCGCGCGGTCGCGGAGCTCTTTCCCGACAACGACCGGCTGCAGAGGTGGATGCGTGGCGCCAAGGACAAGATCGCGTTCCAAGGGCTGCCGGCTCGGATTTGCTGGCTGGGGTACGGGGAACGTGATCTTGCCGGAGAGAGATTCAACAACATGGTGGGCTCCGCGCAGCTGTCGGCGCCGATCGTGATCGGCCGCGACCACCTTGACTGCGGCTCGGTCGCGAGCCCATACCGGGAGACGGAGGCGATGCTGGACGGCTCCGACGCCATTGCCGACTGGCCACTCCTCAACGCGTTGATCAACACGGCCTCTGGGGCGTCCTGGGTGTCGATTCACCACGGCGGTGGGGTTGGCATCGGACGCTCCATCCATGCCGGCCAGGTCTGTCTGGCCGACGGTACCCGGCTCGCCGGCGAGAAACTCAGCCGGGTGCTGACCAACGATCCAGGCATGGGCGTCATCCGGCACGTCGACGCCGGGTACGCCCGCGCCGAGGAGGTAGCGGCTCAGCGCGGCGTCCGGATTCCGATGAGGGAGGCGAACCCCGTCTCGCCACCAGGATCTGGCGTGCGAAGCGGTGCGCCGTGACCGCTGCCCAATTCGGGTCGCTGTGGTCGGCCATAGAGCAGCTCGGACGCTCAAAGCGGACCGGCGGTTACCGGCGGTTCGCGTGGACCCAGGTCGATGCCGAGTTGCGGGAATGGTTCGCGGCGGAGTGCGCGCTGCGCGGGCTGGACCTGATCGAGGACAGGATGGGTAACCAGTGGGGCTGGTCGGGCGATCCCGACGGCGCACCCGGTCGGGGCATCGTCACCGGGTCGCATCTGGACAGCGTGCCCGATGGCGGCGCGTTCGACGGTCCGCTCGGTGTGGTCAGCGCCTTTGCAGCGATCGACCGCCTGCGTGCCCGCGGATGGACGCCCGCACGCCCGATCGGTGTGGTCAACTTCGTGGACGAGGAAGGTGCTCGGTTCGGGATCGCATGCGCTGGCTCGCGGGTGATCACCGGAGCGATCGCGGCCGACCGCGCCCGTTCGCTGACCGATACCGATGGGATCAGCATGGCGGACGCCATGCGAGCCGCGGGCCGCGATCCGGAACGGATCGGCCGCGACCCGGAAGCTCTTCGCCGGATCGGCGCTTTCGTCGAATTGCATATCGAGCAGGGACGGGGTCTGATCCATCTGCACCGCCCGATTGCCGTCGGGAGCCATATCTGGCCCCACGGCAGGTGGCGAATCGACTTCCCCGGCGAGGCCAACCACGCCGGCACGACGAGCCTTGCAGACCGCCACGACGCGATGCTGGGTTACGCCCGGACCGTGTTGGCGGCCCGTACAGCGGCTCAGACCCGCGGGTGTCTGGCCACGATGGGAAAGGTGGCCGTGCAGCCCAACGGGGTCAACGCGATTCCCAGCACGGTGACTGGCTGGCTCGACTGCCGTGGCGCCGAGCCGGAAGCGGTGCGAGCCGCGGTGGCCCACATCACAACTGTCGCTGCGGACTCGGATGCCACCGTCACCAATGAGTCCTGGACCGACGCCACCCGGTTCGATGATGGTCTCGTCGTCCGGCTGCGCAAGGTGCTGGACGACGCGCCGCGGCTGGGCACCGGAGCCGGTCATGACGCCGGCATCCTCGCTTCCGCCGGAATCCCATCGGCCATGCTCTTCGTCCGCAACCCGACCGGCGTGTCACATTCACCGCAGGAGTGGACCGATCTCGACGACTGCCTGGCGGGGGTGGAGGCCCTGACCAGCGTGCTGATGGATTTGACGGTCGATCGCTCATGACGGCGTACTGGGCCGCAGATGTGCAGCTGTCGACGGGTATGGCTCATCGGGTCCGGTTCCGCGTCGACGACGGCATCTTCAGCTCGATCGAGATCGATACGGCACCGGCCAGCGGTGACGAGCGTCTGTCCGGTGTCGTCCTGCCCGGTCTGGCCAAC